>MOXJ01000006.1 GCA_002507565.1 Candidatus Reconcilbacillus cellulovorans | reverse complement strand
TTCTCATTAAGTTCTATCCAAGGGCGCTTCGGGTGTCGAAGATGAAATCATGCGAAAACGCGAGAAAAACGAAGAAAACATTAATTTATTGAGGGAGGTGATTCACGATGGCGTTTCGCTTCGGGCGTGCCGAGGGAAAACGGCGGACGTCCCAGATGCGGCGATCGAGCGGCGCGCGACGGGCGTTTCAGTCCCGAAACAAGACGACTTCGGGCCGTTCGTCCCGACGGAGGGCCTCGTCGCCGGTCAGCCGTGACCAGTATCGAGAGGGGTTTGACCGCGGCTACGCAAAAGGTTTCGATAAAGGATACTCCCGCGGTCTCGAAGACGGAAAAAGGGAAGCCGCCGAGCCGTCTGCCGGGCTGAGGCCGCAGGAACCGCAGATACCGCAAGAATGGCCGCAAGAATGGCCGGCTACGGGGAATACTGAAACCGTCGAAGACAGAGACAGAGGACGGGAGGATCGACTGTTTTGAACCGTCGGAAGACCGCGTTGACGATCCGCGTCGTCGCCGTCGCCGTCCTTCTGGCGTTCAACGTGGCCCGGGTGGCCGCCAAGACAGGGATATCTGCGATCGGATTGGCGGAGGACCCGTTTTTTTTCGTTCCCGAGCACCCGGAAGAAGACGGCGGGAACATCCCGGCGCGCGTGGAGCCGGAATTGTGGAAGCTGGCGAACGCCGAACGTTTGTCCGCCGGTCTGCCTCCGCTCGTCTGGGACGAACAGCTGGCGGACGCGGCCCGGGCCAAGACCGGCGACATGGTTCGGCGCGGTTACTTTTCGCTAGACTCGCCCGGCGTCGGGGCTGCGGACGACTGGTTGCGCCGTTTCGGCATTCGTTTTCGCGCGGCGGCGATGGACGTCGCCTGCAACCGTTCAGCGGAGGAAGCGTTCCGGATGTTGGCGATGTCGCCGGTCTACCGCCGCCATCTGCTGGATCCCGCGTTTACGCGAACGGGCGCCGGCGCTGCCGCCGGCGGTCCGTGCGGCGGGATGTTCGCCCAGTTATTCGCGGACTGAACGGCTTAACGTATAGACGTCCGTTTTGCGCCGCATGCTAACCGGCGGGGGGAATTCGCATGCGCAGACGTTATGCGAAAGCGATGTTGGCGGCGACAGTCGCGATGGCGGCGTCGGCCTGCACGGAGCATAGCGGCGGCGTGTCGCCCGAGACGTGGACGCTCCGCCGCAATGCCGACATGCGGCGCGTTTACGATTCGGAATCCCACGCGAATACGCGGTTGTTCCACAGCCCCGAAGCGGCGCGCAAAGTGGCGGAAGAGCGGGAAGTCCGCATGGCCAACGTGGTCGTCACGGATCGGAACGCGTATGTGGCCGTCGTGCTGGAACGGGGGTTCCCCCATGCGGATTTCGGAAGGCTCTCCGAACGGATCGCGGAAGATGTACGAACCGTTCATCCGCACGTGCGCAACGTTTACGCTTCGGCGGACCGGGCGTTTGTCAGGCGCATCAATGCTTATTCGAGAGAGTTGTCGTTGGGGGTACCGCCGGAAAGCCTTCTTCCTTCGTTCAATGATCTCGTAACGCGGGCGTTTCCCGTCGGCCCGCTCGAAACGCCGCTTGCCGACCGTCCTGAAATCCGGTTTAGGACGGGGGAATGAAAAGGGGAAGTTTCGTTGACGAAACATGCCCCTTGTTTTTTGACATCAATATGATATCATAAAGATGTCAAAAAGAAATGAGGGAGGTCGGCGTCATGAAAGAGTTTGCGGCTCCGAAAGTTAACGGGTTTTTGGCGATTCTGGCGTTTTTGTCGCTGACGGCGGCGGGTGTTGTCGCTTTCGTAGGCGGGTCGTTCGGCGTGGGGACGGCGGCGTTGATCGCGGCGGTGCTCCTGCTGACGTCGATGCACATCGTCCAGCCGAACCAGGCGGTCGTCGTCACCTTTTTCGGGCGGTACCTCGGCACGATCCGCACGAGCGGCTTTTGGGCGACGGTTCCGCTGTCGTCGGGCAAAAAGATTTCGCTGCGCGTCCGCAATTTCGACAGCCGGAAGCTGAAAGTCAACGACACCGAAGGCAATCCGATCGAGATCGCCGCCGTCGTCGTGTTCCGTGTCGTCGACTCGGCGAAGGCGGCGTTCGACGTAGACAACTACGAATCGTTCGTCGAAATCCAGAGCGAGACGGCTCTACGCCACGTCGCCAGCCAGTACCCGTACGACACGTTCGGCGACGGAGGCGTTTCGTTGCGCGGCAATGCCGACGAGGTGTCGGCGGAGCTGACGCGCGAGCTGCAGGAGCGCCTGGCTGTCGCCGGTGTGGAAGTGATGGAAGCGCGCTTGACGCACTTGGCGTACGCGCCGGAAATCGCCGGCGCGATGCTGCAGCGGCAGCAGGCGACGGCGATCGTCGCCGCCCGGCAGAAAATCGTCGAGGGAGCCGTCGGCATGGTGCAGGCGGCGCTCGAACAGCTGCAGAAGGAAAATATCGTGCAGCTCGACGAAGAACGCAAAGCCGCGATGGTGAATAACCTGATGGTGGCCATCGTCTCCGACCGGTCCGCCCAGCCGGTGCTGAACGCGGGAACCCTGTACTGACAGGTGTACTGACAGGGGCGATGACGGATGACCGCGAAAAAACAGTTCCCGCTCCGCCTCGATCCCGCCGTGTACGAGGCGCTGGAGCGCTGGGCGGCCGACGAATTTCGAAGCGTCAACGCTCATATCGAATATTTGCTGAGGGACGCGCTCGCCCGGGCCGGTCGGTTGCCCGGCAAAAGTTCGCCGAAAGAGGCGCGCAACGCGGAACCGTGACGGCCGGAGGTTTGCCCCGTCGGCCGTCCGCGCATACGGTCGGCCGGATCGAGGTTCCGCGCCTGCCTTGCCCATTTTCCCGGGGCCGCTTCACCGGCGTCCCCCGCGGATCATACAATATCCTGACTTCGCAACACCCGGGCAAGGAGGGGTGGCACCGTTGAAAGACGTCGGACGTAAATCGAGATCGCTGCTCACCCAACGCGAGCGGGAAGTGTTCGAACTGTTGGTTCAGGATAAAACGACAAGGGAAATCGCTGAAATGTTGTTTATTAGCGAAAAAACAGTAAGAAATCATATATCCAATGTTATTCAAAAAATTGGGGTAAAAGGAAGATCTCAGGCGGTGGTTGAGCTCATCAAGATGGGGGAATTGAAAATTTAAACAAATATTTTAAAGCGGACAAGTCGAGCTGTCCGGCACGGGCAGTTTTTTTGCGAGGCTTCTGTAGCGGCATCTTTGGCTCCCTGCTCCGATGAATCACGGCCATGTTCGGAGGGGCCATCATCGGCTCACCGCAGGCAAGTGGACAAAAAGGGGGGCCGAACGCCCCCTTTTGCGATCTCTCGCTTGACTGTCCTGATTTAATCCCATCCGATCTCTCGCATTATCCGTTTCAAATAGCGGATCGATTCAGCCGCATACCAATCGGGATCCGCTTTGCGCGTATGGAACCCCACTTCCATGGACAGATACCCTTTGTAGCCGATTTCCTTCAGCGCCTGAAGAACGGCGGTAAAATTGCCGTTTCCGCGACCGGGCGGCAGGCGGTCGACATCGGAAAGGTGGATGTGATGCAGCTTGTCTTTCATCCGATAGACGTAATCGCTCGGCACTTCGTTACGATAGAACGCATGAAAGGTATCGAACATGACTTTGACATTGGTTTCCCCCGCCTGTTCGGCCAGCAAGAGTGCGTCGTCGGCGGTCTCGACGAGATTGCTGTCCGCCGGCGTCGGTTCCACAACCAGCGTTACACCGAGTTCGCGGGCATAACGGGCGCATTCCGTCAGCCCTTGTAAACTGTAGTTCCAAGCGTCTTGCTGCGAGGTTCCGAACACCACCCATCCGGCCACCCAGATGACGGTCGGGCATTCCCATTCGTGGGCGAGCCGGATGACCTCTTTATAGTGGTGGATCGTAAATTGTCGCTCTTCTTTCAGCGGAGAGCTCGGGTTGACACCCGGTCCGCCGCCCGGCGCGGGCAGCATGGCCGCCACTTTCAGTCCATGGTCCGCAAGCAGCCGTTTGATCTCAAGACGGCGTTGCGGAGACAAATAGTCCGGCCAGGCGTGGGGGCTGGCGCAGCCGATTTCGATTCCGTCGTAGCCCATTGCGGATAAACGGCGAATAACTTCTTCCAAGGGATAAGACGGTAACCAACAAGGAAAGCTGCTATAGACCCATGTGTTAAATGATATTCCTTTCATTTGCAAATCACCTTCCATTGAATTTTTTAAATTACCAAACAAATACTGCTTTTTCCGTCTTCCGTTCGTCGAACATGCGGAACGCCTGCTCCGCTTGTTCAATCGAAAACGTATGGGTTACCAGTTGTTCCGCCCGCACGTTTTTGCGAATGATGAATTCTGTGATTTCCTCGTATTCGTGAATCGGAAAATACCAAGAACCGATCAGTGTCAATTGTTTGCGAATCAATTGATCGCTCGGCTTAATGGTCGCCTCGCGGTTTTCGCCGATAAAGGCGACCCGGCCGTGCGGCCGCACGCAATCCAAAGCCTGGTTTTCGGCTATTGTGTTGCCGGAACAATCGATGGCGGCGTCGGCGCCTTTAAACTGTGTTATCTCGCGAATTTTTTTCACAGCGTCTTCAGATTTGCCGTTGATAACATAATCGGCGCCCCATTCCTTCGCCTTCTGCAACCGCTCTTCGATCACGTCGATCGCGATCACCGTGGCTCCCAGCGCTTTGGCGACCAAAACGCCGGCTCCGCCCATCGGACCCAGTCCGAAAATAGCCACCGTATCTTTCCCTGAAATTCCCAGTCGTTTTTGTGCGTGGTAAAGCGTTCCGATGGCATCCGTGGAAACGGCGGCTGCTACAAAGCTCAGCGAATCCGGCAGTTTCATGCAATTTTTTTCCGGTACGAGAATATAGTCCGCGTCTCCGCCGTGAAGGTCGAACCCGATGCATTTCCAATCCGGACAAAACATCAGGTAACCGCTTTTACAATGCGCGCATTTTCCGCAACCGACGGCCAAATAGACGGCGACTCTGTCGCCGACTTGGACAGACGACACGTTTTCCCCCACGGCGGCGACGACGCCCGCCGGCTCGTGCCCCGGAATGATCGCGCCGCTTCTGGCAGCTTCGCCGCCCACGACGGGGTTGCCGTAATAAAGGCTCATATCGCTCCGACAAATCGCGGAAGCTTTCATCTGGACCAGTACTTCGTCGGGGCCGGGGACGGGAATGGGGAATTCCCGGACCTCCACTTTTCTGTTACCTGGAAAAACAACGCCTCGCATCGTGCTCATTGCAAACAACCTCCTTCTTTTCGTTCCCGAAAGTTTTCGGTTTACTTGACAGATCCCATCGTCAGGCCTTGAATCATATACTTTCGGACAAAGATCGCAAACAAAAGAACAGGGGCGGTCATCAAGGTGGATGCGGCCGTCAGTTCACCCCATTGCACGCCGTACATCGTTACAAACTGGTTGGCGATCACCGGAGCCGTCACCGCGTCGTTTCTCGACAAAACCAAAGCGAACATGAATTCGTTCCAGCTGAACATCAGACAAATAATGGCCGTTGCCGCCAATCCGGGCGCGATAAGCGGCATCGTGATGCGGAAAACAGCCGACAGCCGCGAACATCCGTCCACCATCGCCGATTCTTCTAAATCGGTCGGAATTTCCTCGAAGAATCCTTTCAGCATCCATACGGCGAACGAAAGATTAAACGCCGTATATGGGATGATCAGAGCAGCGTACGTGTCGATCAGGTCCAGCGCGTTCATCATCATGAAGACAGGCACGAGCGTGGCCGCCGGGGGAAACATGCGGGTCGACAAAATCCAGACGGCCAAATCTTTGCCCCTTTTAAACGGAAAGCGGGACAATGCGTAAGCGGCCAGCGCGCCGAACAAAACCGACAGCGCCGTGGACACCGAGGCCACTAACACGCTGTTTACCAGAAGTTCTCCGAATCGTCCGGATGTACTCCGACTGGAAAAAAGCGAAACATAGTTCTCGATAGTTGGGACAAAAATCCAGATCGGCGGCAGTGCTTGGGCGTCCCACGATGTCTTGACGGAAGTCAAAACCATCCAAACGATAGGAAATAGCGAGACGATCAAGATGGCGTACGTCAGAATGTCGAGAAAAATGTTCAGAATCGACCGCAAAGGTTTACGGGTAGTTTTCCCCACGGATGTTTGTCACCCCGCTATTTGGCCGTTTCGCGGTACAAAAATCGGATAAACTGCGAAGCCACGAGTAAAATGATGATCAGAAATATCCAGGAAAGAGCCGAGGCATAACCTGTTTCCCAATACTTAAACGCAACCCGGTAAATCCGCAGGCTGAACAGTTCCGTCCGGAGTCCGGGACCGCCGTTCGTCAGCGTCCAGACGACGTCGAACGATTTGAACGCGTCGATCATCCGAATCAGCCATACGACCAGAATGACCGACCTAAGCTGCGGCAACGTAACGTGACGGAAAGTCTGCCACGAAGAAGCTCCGTCGATTTTGGCGGCTTCGAACGGCTCTTCGGGCAATGATTGCAGACCGGCCAATAAAGCAAGTGCCATAAAAGGCGTCCATTGCCAAACATCTACCAGGACGACCACCGGCATGGCGAGCGATTCATCTCCCAGCCAGTTCGGACCGTTCATGCCGAGCCACGTATTCAAATAGTAATTAACGATGCCGAAATCCGTATTCAATAACCATCTCCACATCAAACCCACGGCGACCGGTGTCGTCATCATCGGTAAAAGCAGGAGTATGCGGATGGTCCGAATACCTCGCATGTTTCGGCTGAACAACAGTGCAACCGCCATTCCCAGAAAAAATTCCAATGTCACCGCGGAACCGACATAGAGAACGGTGTTCCATAACGACGTCAGGACATCCCGGTCCGTAAGCGCCCGGTAAAAATTCGCGAAGCCGACGAAGCGCCACCGGTCCGGTTCGGTCGCCTTGTAATCCGTCAGGCTTGTCGCCAGCGAAAAGAAAAACGGTACGACGGTCATGAAAACCAACACGGTCAAAGCCGGCGCTAGCAACGCGTATTTCGTCTTCAAGCGGTGTTCAACTCCCTTTCGCGGGGGGCTTGCAGATGCCCCCCGCAATCGGTGTTCCGGAAAGTCACTTGTAATATCCTGCCTGTCTCATCAACGTTTCAACCTGTTTCGCGGCTTCGTCCAATGCGGTTTTGGCGTCTTTTTTCCCGGACAAATATTCGCTGATCGCGATTTGCACCGCTTCGGAAACCTGGTCGTAATTCGTGATGCGCGGCCGACCCACGCCCACTTTCAGCGATTCGCCGAGTACCTGGTAATATTCGCGCACGCCGGGATCGGCGATCGACCGCGAGGCCTCATAGGCCGAAATGCGCGTCACGTGCTGGTTGAATTGCAGGTAACCTTTCTGCGACTCCGGACTTGCCAAAAATTCCGCAAGCTCGTAAGCGGCCTGCTTGTTTTTAGAATATTTGTTGACGGCGATTCCCCACGAACCGAAGTGCGGTCCCCGGACGATCTTGTCGCCTTCTTTGACTCCCGGGAACATGAAGTATCCGGCTTGTCCGCCCTGCACTTTCGGGTCGAGTTTCATATTGTGGTAATTCATCGCCATGGCGACTTGTCCCGATCCGAAGACGGTGGCTACTTCGTCCCACGTATAGGTCAGCACGCCCGGGGGTGTGACTTTGTGCTGCAGAATCCAGCTTCCGTAAGTTTCTAATGCCTTTACGCCCTTTTCGTCGTTAAAGACAGGTTTTAAGTTGTCGTCGAACACTTTTCCGCCGAACGTGCTCAAAAACGATTTGAAATCGACGAAGTTGGCCTCGTGTTTTTTGGCCATCAACGTGGTGCCGTAGAGATCGATTTTGCCGTCTCCGTTGGTGTCGCGCGTGAAAAATTTCGCAACTTCGAGGTATTCGTCCATTGTTTGCGGGATCTCCAAGTCGCGGTTGAACTGTTTACGGAATTCTTCCTTATATTTGGGATCATTGAACAAGTCTTTTCGATAACTGACTGTCAAGACGTTCGATTGGATCGGCAGGCTCCAAACGTCGAAGCCCGCGGACGTGATGCGATCCAAAGCGATTACGTCCATTTGCGGCGGTTGTCGGTGAGGCGCGTCTTTTTGGAACACCGACGTGTCTAGAAAGACCTTGGCGATGAAATCATCGAGTCTTAGGACGTCTGGTGATTTTGTATTTTTCATATAAGACGTAAGCGGCTCTAAGTGCTGAATGATTTTCGGCATCCAGGGCGTGTCGACGGCGAGCAAGTCGTAATAATCGCTTTTTTGGGCCAACTCCGAAAAGACCTTTTCCTGGAGATTATTGTAAGGAAACGTATCGATTTCGATTTTGATGCCCGTTTGCTGTTCGTACTTTTTGGCGGCGTCGATAATCGCTTCGCTCCCGGCTTCTACGGTGGCGTATAATACTTTCAACACTTGCGGTTTGGATTCGCCCGTCGAATCGGCCGGTTGCTGTTTTTCGGCTGCATTTCGGTCTTGACATCCCCCTATGATCAGCGACGGGATCAGCAACAACGAAAGGAAGGCGAGATTCAGCCTTTTCCTCATGGCACATGCCTCCTCGTGAGTTTTGAAGTCGCTTGCATTTTTGAGTATAGGGGGGGACCGGAACGAAGAACAGCGGAATGAATTAGCGGGAGAGGGGGAACTTTTTAGTGGGAAAAGAACGGATCTTCCGAGTCCTCGGGGGCGGCGACGCCGTTTTGGCGCCGGAATTCCGAAGGCGTCAGGCCGAATTCTTTTTTAAACAGGTTGCGGAAATAGCGGTAGTCGACATATCCGACTTCCTGGGAGATTTCGTTGATTTTTTTGTTCGTCTTCAATAGAAGTGTTTTCGCGCGGCTGAGTCGGCTGCGAATCAGGTATCTGACGAAGTTCGTTCCGGTTCGTTGCTTGAACATGCGGCTTAAAGTTACGGGATGAACGCCTACGGCCTCCGCGACCGTTTCCAAACTGAGATTCGGATCGCGGGACGTATGGATCAACCGAAGCGCCTGTTCGAACCAATATGAGGAATTTTCGTTCGAATGTTCCAATAAAAGAAGAGTTCGGATTCCTTCCAGGACGAACTTGCGAATATGGCGTTCGAGTTCGTCCCACGTCCGGTGTTTTGCGGTCCACTCGCTCCAGTATCGGATTTTTTCCTCGTCCAGATAGACGATGTCTTCCTTGCTCAATCCTTCGTCCAAAAGCGCCATGAAGACGGTGCATTCCCTTTTCAGATCGCGATATTCCATTTGTAGCAAACTTTCCAACCAGGCGTTCAACAGAGGTTCTAAATTTTTGTGATCTCCGTTTTTGGCGGCCGTTAGCAGATGGTTTCGCCACTGTGCCGCCCGACGGCCGACGGAGTCGCGTTCGCCGTCGTTGGCGACGACAGCCGGGCGTTTCGTACTTGCGAAAAAGCGCCGGCTTTCCCATCGATCCATACCGGCGAGAAAGGCGGGCAAAAAGTCCTGTCTATCCGAAAACGTGATTTCACCGTGTGAACCGGGCGGCAACTCGGAGGGGGACTCTTCCGCTTCTGGAGAAACGATCATTGACATATAATCCATATTTACCATAAAAGAGCATAAAACCAGGTGGCCGAAAGCCGCCCACGCCGCTTCCAAGCTCGTGGGATCGCCGAATAGGATGTTTTTCGGCAGTCGTTCGTCAAACCACAGCTCCGGGTTCCGGCATCGAAGATCATGCAAAAAGACGTGATGACGGAGGGATAGTTTCTCTAGAATAATTTCCCAATCTTTTAAAAAAGATTTATGAATTGAACTTTTTGCTTTTTCTATAACTTCCCGCAATTCATCTCGGTCGGCGGGTTTCAGCAAGTAGTCCATGGCGCCTCCTTGCAGCGCTCCCCGTGCGTATTCGAAGTCGTCATAGCCGGACAATATGACGACATGCATATGAGGATATGCTTTTTTAACCTCTCTAAGAATTTCTAGACCATCCATTTCGGGCATCCGGATGTCCAAAAACGCGAGGTCGGGTCGGACCAACATCATGCCGTCCAAAGCGGCGCGGCCGAATCCGATGTCGAATACCCGGTCCTCGGGGAAGAGGGATTTGATTTTCCGGACGATACTTTCCCGCACTTCTTTTTCGTCATCCGCAACGCAGATCTTCAATGTCGATCACCTTGTTCCGGTTTTTTCAAAGAAGGATTCCGCATGAAACCGTCGAATAGGGACGAAAAGACGAAGCAGATACGGTGATTCGGATCGGACGGAGGGCATCATGAAATCATATTTTTCCCTGAAATATAAGCTGTTTCTCATTTTAGCATGCCTTTCGCTGATTCCTATCTCGCTGGTCAGTTACAGTTCCCGGCATTTTCTGTTTCGGTCCAGTATGGAGTATTCGTCGTCCATTTCTTCGCAATACGTGCGATTCGTATCGCACGACATTTCCCTGTATTTAAAGGATCTCAGTCAATCGTTCGACGCGCTTTTGACGCACTCTGCGTTTCAAAAATTTCTGGAAACCCCCGATGATAATTTGGTGGAGAAAGCCGATTATCTCATCGCGTTTCGACCCGTGTTGCGAAACGCGCTTCAGTCCCGCAACGAAATCGTCGGCGTGTTGTATTTGGATGAATTAGGCAAAACGTATTTCGAATCCGCGCGCAAAGGATTCCGTTACGGTTTTGATTTTCGTCGCGACCCGCTTTATGCGTCTTTTTTCGGAAAGCGGAAGGAAGAACTGTCGGTACCGCATACGATGGATTATATCATCGGCTCTCCGGAAACCGTTTTCTCGTTCGTGCGGCCGATCTATAATCTGCGCACGGGCGAAGTTCGTTCGTGGCTTATCGTCGAGATTCGCGAAGAGAAGCTCAAAAGCATGCTCAGCGTTCCCGGGTACGACTACGAGGGACACCTTTTATTATACCATTCCGGGACAGGCACGGCGGTTTCCGAGGTTCCGAATCCTCCGGACGTTCTCGAGTGTTTTCGACAGTCATTGGGGATCCGTTCCGGCGACAACCGCATTCTGTTTACATCCGGCGGCATCCGATACGAAGCGGCTTACGCGGATATTCCTTACGGAGACTGGAAGTTGGTATGGCTGGCTCCGCTCAGCAGCATGACCCGAGGGGTTCGCCAATCGTCCGGCTGGACATTGTTCATCGCCGTGGTCAGTCTGGCCGCCGCGTTGATCATCGCCTTTCCGGTCATGAAAGGAGTTTTGCGGCCGCTTTACAAACTCAAAGACGGCATGCATAGTTTGGGACGGGGGACATACGTTCCGATTCCCCCTCCGTATGGTAACGACGAATTCGGGTTTTTGATCAGAAGTTACAATCAGATGCTGCACGAGTTGCAGCGCATGGAGCAAGAAGTATATCAAACAAAAATCAGGGAAAAAGAACGTGAACTTCTTCAATTGCAAGCTCAAATCAATCCCCACTTTTTGTTCAATACGTTGGAGACGATTGAATCGTACGCCGTCAAAAATAACGGGGAAGCCGTCGGCGAGATGGTTCAGCTTGTCGCGCGCATGATGCGTTACAATGTCCGCAATGACGGCGGCTGGGCGCCTTTGAAAGAGGAGATCGCCTATATTCAAAACTTCCTAAAAATCCACTATTATCGGAATGGAATGGATGTTGGGGCTCGGTTCGAGATCGATTCAGCTGCGTTAGAATTGCCGATTATGAAATTAAGCATTCAGCCGTTTGTAGAAAACTCGATCAAACACGGATGGAGCCCTCATTTGGACCCGCGGGAGTTTCTACTGACCGTAAAGGCGGAAATCGCGAGGAAGGCAGTATCGGAGGCCGAATTGCATATTTGCATTATCGACACCGGAGCGGGAATGGCGCCTCATGTTTTGGACAAAATTCGCGAAATGATCACCGCGGAGGGAGAAGGGGAAATAAAGGATCCGTATTTTCAAAGACATACAGGGATTTATAACGTTTTTCGTCGATTTCGGCTTGCCTATGGAGATAAGGTCTATTTTTCTATTTCTTCTACTCCTGGAGAGGGGACGTGTGTCGAAATTCGGGTCCCTGTTTTGGTACGTTCTTAATTTCTTTCAAACGAGGGGGTGTAAGGTTGGTTTTCATGCGCATGAATTATCAGAAAATTCTGTTTTCTTATGAACAGATCCGTGTTATAATGAAGGAAACCCGTTTTCGCCCTGTCTAAGGGGCATGCAAACGTGACGGCCGAACGTAATCGAGCGCGCGGATTCCGCGCGGGGAGGCGGTCGAGATGGCGTTTCTGGAGAAGCTGACGGCTTATCGCGAACGGGAAAAAGAGCTGCACTGGGAAGGTTCGTTCGTCGAGTATCTCGACATCGTCCGCCAGCGGCCTTATGTGGCGGGGACGGCCCACGAACTCATTTACCGGATGATCGAATCGTACGGCGTCCGCGAGCTGGGGGACGGCCGGCGCGAGTATCTGTTTTTCAGCCGCGAGCTGTTCGGTCTGGAAGACGCGATCCAGACGCTGGTCGAGGAATATTTCCGGCCGGCGGCGCAGCGGCTGGACGTGCGGAAGCGGCTGCTTTTGCTTATGGGACCGGTCAGCGGGGGCAAATCGACGCTGGTGACGCTGCTCAAGCGCGGTCTGGAGGCGTTCACGCGGACGCCGGAAGGCGCGGTGTACGCGATCAAGGGTTGTCCGATGCAGGAGGAGCCGCTGCATTTGATTCCCCATGAACTGCGCGCGGAGTTTCAGGCGGAATACGGCGTGCGGATCGAAGGCGACCTTTGCCCGGTGTGCCGTCTGCGTCTGGAGGAAGAGTACGGCGGACGCGTCGAGGACGTGCGCGTGGTGCGCGTGCTGTTTTCGGAGGCGGAGCGCGTCGGCATCGGGACGTTCGCGCCGTCGGACCCGAAGTCGCAGGACATCGCCGATCTGACCGGCAGCGTCGACTTTTCGACGATCGCGCAGTACGGCTCCGAATCCGACCCGCGCGCGTACCGGTTCGACGGCGAGCTGAACAAGGCGAACCGCGGTATGATGGAATTCCAAGAAATGCTTAAGTGCGATGAGAAATTTCTCTGGAACCTGTTGTCGCTGACCCAGGAGGGCAATTTCAAGGCGGGGCGGTTCGCGCTCATTTCGGCCGACGAACTGGTCGTGGCGCACACGAACGAGACGGAATACCGCGCCTTTATCGCGAACAAGAAAAACGAGGCGCTCCATTCGCGGATGATCGTGATGCGCATTCCGTACAACCTGCGCGTCAGCCAGGAGGAGCGCATTTACCGGAAGCTGATCGACGCGTCCAACCTGCAAGGGGTGCACATCGCGCCGAACGCGCTCTGGACGGCGGCGGTGTTCAGCGTCTTGTCGCGGCTGCGCGAGCCGAAAAAGCCGGGCATCGATCTCGTCAAGAAAATGTACCTGTACGACGGCGCCGAAGTCGACGGCGTCAAGCAGGCGGACGTCGAGGAGCTGCGCCGCGAGCATCCGGACGAAGGCATGTCCGGCGTCGATCCGCGGTACGTCATCAACCGCATCTCCAGCGCGCTGATCAAAGGCGGTAAAGCCTGCATCAACGCGCTCGACGTGCTGAAATCGCTGAAGGACGGGCTCGACCAACATCCGTCGATTACGAAGGAAGAGCGCGAGCGGCTGCTCAACCTGATTACCGTCGCGCGCAAGGAATACGACCATCGCGCCAAGACGGAGGTGCAGCGCGCGTTCGTCTTCTCGTTCGAGGAGTCGGCGCGCACGCTGTTCAACAATTATCTCGACAACGTGGAAGCCTACTGCCACGGATACAAGATGAAAGACCCGATCACGGGCGAAGAGCGCGAACCCGACGAAAACCTGATGCGCTCGATCGAGGAGCAGATCGGCGTCACCGAAAATCAGAAGCGGGCGTTCCGCGAAGAAATTCTCATCAAGATTTCCGCGCTCGCCCGCCGCGGCAAGTCGTTCGACTATACGTCGCACGAGCGGCTGAAAGAAGCGATCGAAAAAAAACTGTTCGCCGATCTGAAAGACGTCGTCAAGATCACGACGTCTTCCCACCATCCCGACGAGGCGCAGGTCAAGCGGATGAACGAGGTTTCCCGGCGGCTGATCGACCATCACGGATATTGTGCGGTCTGCGCGAACGAACTGCTCAAGTACGTCGGCGGTCTTCTGAACCGGTAACGGGCGCCCGCGTCCGAGGGCCGGCGCCCGGCCGAACAAGCGGGGTGGGACCATGCAACCGAAAGAACCTTCCTTCATCGTGTCGCGCGAGGACTGGTCGCTGCACCGCAAAGGGGAAATCGATCAGGAGCGCCACCGCAAAAAAGTGATGGAAGCGATCCGCAACCGTCTTCCCGATCTCATCGCGGAGGAATCGATCATTACCTCCCAGGGCGACCGGATCGTCAAGGTGCCGATCCGCAGCCTCGACGAGCCTCGTTTCCGTTTCCGGCTCGACGACCGGCCGATGGTCGGCCAGGGCAAGGGCGGCACGCGCGTCGGCGACGTCGTCGGGGGCGCGCCGCAGGAGGCGTCCGGCGCGGGAAGCGGCGCCGGCGAGGAACCCGGCGTCGATTACTATGAAGCGGACGTGACGGTCGACGAGCTGGCGGAACTCGTATTCGAGGACCTGCGTTTGCCGAGGCTCAAGCCGAAGCGTTCGCAGGACGCGGTCGCGACCGACGTCCGGTTCAACGACGTCCGCAGGACCGGCCTGATGAGCAACGTCGACAAGCGCCGGACGCTGCTCGAAGCGCTCAAGCGGCAGGCATTGGCCGGCAGGCCGCCGGCGGCGGGTGTGGGCGGCGTCGGGCCGATTCGGAACGAAGATCTCCGTTTTAAGACGTGGGAGGAAATCGAAAAGCCGTACAGTTCGGCGGTCGTGCTCGCCATGATGGACACGTCGGGCTCGATGGGAACGTTCGAGAAATATGTGGCGCGCAGTTTCTTTTTCTGGATGGTGCGGTTTTTGCGGACGAAATACGACCGCGTCGACATCCGGTTTCTCGCCCACGACGTCGAAGCACGCGAAGTCGACGAGCAGTCGTTTTTCACGAAAGGGGAAAGCGGCGGCACGAAATGTTCGTCGGTCTACGAGCTGGCGATCCGGATCGTCGACGGCGACTATCCCGGCGAAGACCGCAATGTCTACGCTTTTCACTTTTCCGACGGCGACAATCTCGATTCGGACAACGCGCTTACGGTCCGGCGGGTACGCGAGCTGATCGACCGCGCCAACCTGGTCGGCTACGGCGAAATCCGGCGCCACGGCGGTGCAGGCGGCCGGCTGTGGACGGAATTGTCCGCTCTGCGGCACGAGGCGTTCGTCTGCGTCGAATTGCGCGACAAGTCTGACGTTTACAAGGCGCTCAAAACGTTTTTCGGCGACGCGATGGCAAGCTGAAAGCCGCAGGGCGAAAGGGGGGACGGGCGATGGGCGCGGCGAAAGAGACGGCCGAACTGGAACGGGCGATCGCGCGGATTACGGAGTTGGCGCGGGAACACGGCCTTGATTTTTTTCCGATGCGGTACGAGATTTGCCCGGCGCAGGTCTTGTATTCGATCGGCGCGTACGGGATGCCGACGCGGTTTTCCCACTGGAGTTTCGGCAAGGCATATGAGCGGATGAAGGCGGAATACGACCACGGGTTGAGCCGCATTTACGAGCTGGTCGTCAATTCCGACCCGTGCTACGCGTTTTTGCTCGACACGAACTCGCTTTTGCAGAACAAGCTGATCGTCGCGCACGTGCTCGGCCACAGCGACTTTTTCAAGAACAACGCGCTGTTTTCCGCGACGGACCGCAACATGATCGACCGGATGGCGGTGTTCGCCGAGCGCGTCCGGCAGTTCGAGCAGGAGTACGGGACGGACGAAGTCGAGGCGTGCCTCGATGCGGGGCTGGCGATCGCCGAACACGTCGACCCGCACGCGCGGTTCGCCCGCGGCAAGGGGTTCGCCGAAAGCGACGGCGAGACGAAGGACGTCATCGGGTTTATTGCGGAACAGGCGCGCTATTTGAAAGACTGGCAGCGCGAGATTTTATATAGGTTGCGCGCGGAAATGCTGTATTTCTGGCCGCAGCTGGAAACGAAAATTTTAAATGAGGGGTGGGCGACGTACTGGCACTTGCGGCTTGTCCGCGAGCTGGATCTGACCGACGCGGAAATCGTCGAGTTCGCGAAAATGAACGCAGGGGTGCTGGCGCCCGGTCCCGGGCGGCTCAATCCGTATTACCTCGGTTACGGTATTCTGCGCGCGATCGAGCGGAAGGAAGGGACGGACGCCCTGTTCGAGGTGCGCGCGACGGAATCCGACGTGTCGCTCATCCGCAATTACCTGACCAAGGAACTTGTGGAAGAACTCGATTTGTTCGTTTTCCGGAAACAGCAGCAGGTGTACCGCGTGACGGCGACCGATGCCGAGGAGGTCAGGCGCGAGCTGATCGCGTCGCGGACGAACGGCGGGTTTCCGTACATCACGGTGAAGGACGGAGACTACAAGAGCCGCGGCGAATTGCTGCTTGCGCATCGTTACGAGGGCGTCGAGCTCGACAAAAAATACGCGCAGCGGACGCTGCCGCTCGTTTACAGGCTGTGGGGCAGGCCGGTCCATCTGCGGACGGTGGCCGACGGCAAACCGGTTCTATACAGCTGGGACGGAAAAGATTGGTCGGAGTCCGCGGCCTAATCGTTTCGCTTCTTCCGGTTTTTCGGGTGCCGACGCGCATCCCGGCGTATCTGGTCGAATCGCGCTGGGGATGTTGACGGACGGCACTTTGTGTTACAATGGGAAAAGCCGGGGGAGGGCCGCAAAGACGCAGATGACGGGTTGGTATGAACGCAGTTTCGGACCGGACTACTTGATCGTTTACCGGCATCGCGATTTCGCGGGAGCACGGGTGGAAGTGCGCGGCATGCTGCGGCTGCTCGATTTGCCGGAAGGTGCTTCCGTCCTCGATCTGTGCTGCGGCACGGGGCGTCATGCGTTGGCGTTGGCCGAAGCGGGTTATCGCGTGACCGGCGTCGATTTGTCAGAAACGCTTTTGAAGGAGGCGAGCCGCCGCGATGCTGCCGGAAAGGTGCGCTGGGTGCGCGGCGACATGCGTGCGGTGCCGCTCGACGGGCCGTTCGACGCCGTCGTGAACTGGTTTACGTCGTTCGGTTATTTTGAAAGCGATGAGGATAACGGCCGGGTGCTTCATGAAATCGAACGCCTGCTTCGGCCGGGCGGGCGGTGGCTGATCGATTTTCTCAATCCGGACCGTGTGCTGGCGTCGCTCGTTCCGCATTCCGTGCGTCGGGACGGCGGCGTTTGGATCGAGGAGCGTCGGTTTTCGGACGGCCGGTTTGTTTTTAAAACGATTCGGCTGTCGGAACCGGGGAAGCCCGACCGAACGTATGAGGAGCGGATCCGGCTGTATCGGCTCGATGATTTTCAGCGATTGTTGGCGGGCACGCAGCTCGTCGTCGAGACGGTTTGCGGCGATTACGACGGTTCGGCCTATGACCGGCTGCAATCGCCTCGGCTCATTCTGATCGGATCGAAGCGGGCGGTGAATTCGACTTGAAACGGGCAAGAGAGCTCTTTCCCGGGCTGTTTCGGGTGCGTCTGCCGCTGCCGTTTCCCTTGCAGTCGGTCAACGCGTACGTCGTCCGCGGCGACGACGGCTTTACGGTGATCGACGCCGGCTTGCGATCGCCGGAAACGGAGGTGGCATGGTCGGAGGCGATGCGGGAGCTCGGCATGACCGACGCCGACGTCGTCCGCATCGTGTTGACGCATCATCATCCCGATCATCTCGGCATGGCCGGCGTGCTGCAGGAGCGGTCGCGGGCGCCGGTCTATCTGAGCGCCGAGGGAGCGGCGCAGGCGAGGCTGCTGTGGGGGCCGGGGTCGCCGATGACCGAGGCGTTGTTGGAGTTGTTCGCGCGCCACGGCATGGACGCCGGCACGTTGGCCGACATGCGGGTGCATCTCGACGGCTTCGCCGCCCAGGTGTCGCCGCTGCCCGAATTTACGGAGTTGCGTTCGGGCGAATTCGTGCCGATCGGCGACGGCGGATTTCGGGCGATCGCGACGCCGGGGCACGCGGCGGGCCATTTTGCGTTTTACGAAGCGTTCGAAGCCGCCCCGACGGACTCGGCAGACGGGGGAACGGCCGGAACGGGCGGCGTCCTGTTTTGCGGCGACCATGTTCTTGAAAAAATTACGCCGAATGTCGGCTTTCTGCCCGGTTTCGACGACGATCCGCTGGGGTCGTTTTTGAAAAGCCTTGAAGCCCTCGGTACGCTGTCGGTGCGCATCGCGTATCCCGGGCACGGCGAACCGTTTTCGTCGTTCGGCGCTCGGACGTCGGCGATCATCGAACATCACCGCCGCAGGTTGGCGGCCATCGAGGCGATGTTGGCGGAACCGATGTCGGCCTATGCCGTCTGTCGGAGGCTGTTCGGCGACCGGTTGACTATTCACCAGTTAAGGTTTGCGATGGCGGAAACGTTGGCGCATCTGGTCTATCTTGAAAGGCGCGGCCGACTGGTCGCGCAAGAGCGGGGCGGTGTCGTCGCGTTCGAGGCGGCCGTTTCGAGAAGCCGGGTGTCGTAAGCGGTCTTATGGTGGGAGGAGAAAACGGTTTGTGGCAAAAGGTGTGGGGGAATCGCCGCATGCGGGTCGTCGCGCTGGCCGTGTTGTCGGCCGTATGCGCGGCGGTCGTCGCAGCGGCAGGGTGGTGGGTGAAAACGAAAGGGGCCGGTTTTTTCGGCGACAAGGGGGAAAGTCGGGAATTCGTGCCGCCTCCATCCAGGAAATTGGAAGATTTGGAAGATAACTACGACGTCATCGTCGCGGGAACGGATCCGGAAGGCGTCGTCGCCGCGGTGTCGGCCGCGCGGAACGGTCTGAAAACGCTTTTGGTCGACGGCCGCGACCGCGATGTGCTGGGCGGGCTGTTTACGCTTGGATGGCTGAACAGCCTCGATATGAATTACGTTTGGGACAAGCCGCATTTCCGCCGCGATTACTGGAACAAGGGTCTTTTCAAGGAATGGTTCGACCAGGTGGAAGGAACGTCGTTCGACGTAAAGACGGCGGCGAATGCTTTCGCCCGCATGGTTCGGGCGGAGCGGAACGTGGACCTGCTGATGAAAGTCCGCTCGATGCAACCGATCGTTGAGACGATTGCCGGCGTCCGGACGGTCCGCGGTCTTGCCGTAACGATGCCGGACGGGTCGCAGCGGACGTTTCAGTCTTTTGCGTTGATCGACGCGACGCAAGACGCGGACGTGGCGGCGGCCGCCGGAGCCCAGTTTACGGTCGGACGGGAAGATTTGGGCGAACCGAGGGTTAGCATGGCAGCGACGCTGGTGTTTCAGCTCAAAGGGGTGACGCCCGAGGTTTGGAGGCGGATTCAAAAGAGTCTGAATTCCGACGACGATCCGAATTCCGGCGCGGACGAGCGCAGCGCTTGGGGATACAAGGGCATGTACGAATACGTCTCCTTGCACCCGGATCGGCTGCGCATGCGCGGGTTGAACATCGGCCTGCAAAACGACCATACCGCGCTTGTCAACGCTGTATTGCTGTTCGGCGTCGATCCGTTCAACTCCGCGTCGGTCCGCGAGGCATTCGATCTCGTGCGCGCGGAACTACCGCGCATCGTCGCCGAAATGAAACGGCGCTATCCGGAGTTCGAGGGCGTGGAGCCGGGCGAAACGGCGCGCGAGCTGTACGTGCGCGAATCGCGGCACCTCGTCGCCGAATATCGGCTTTCCGTCGTCGACCTGCTGGAAAACCGCGACCAGTGGGACCGCGTGGCGATCGGTTCGTATCCCGTCGACTTACAGCGGACGTCTCCGGAAGATTCCGGCGCGGTACTGTTTCGTCCCGAGCGTTACGCCGTACCGTTTCGATCGCTTGTTCCGAAAGGCGTCGACGGCTTGCTCGTCGTTGGGCGCTCGGCGGGTTTCGATTCCCTGGCGCACGGCAGCGCGCGCGTCGTACCGCTCGGCATGGCGACCGGACAGGCCGCGGGGGCGGCGGTAAAAGTCGCGAAAGAGTCCGGGCTGACGATTCACGGTCTTATGCGGTCTAGGGCGGCGATCGCCGAGCTGCAGAATTTGTTGAACAGGCAGGGTATGGAAATTTATCCGTTTCAGGCGAAAACACCGGAATATATGCGCCATCGGACGTATCCCGGGCTGAAGGCGGCGGTGTCGCTCGGCCTGGCCAAAGGCGGGTACGACAACCGGTTCCGGCTCGACGATCCCGCCAACCCCCAAGGGTTTGTCTGGTTGATGGCGAATGCGAAGCGGATGTTTCCGGCGGCGTTCCCCGGCGATCCGTCGGCTGCGCTTGCCGCACCGGGGTTTCCGCGGGACGTCGAGCCGAAAAAAGCTCCGCTTACGCTCGATCAGGCCGCTTATACGGTGTTGTGCGCGGTAAACGTTCGTGCCGATCGCCGAGAGGCCGAAGAAGTACTGCTCGCGCGTGGCTTGCTTAAACCCGATACGGTGCGGGCGATCGTCGACGCGCGGCGGCTGACGATCGGCGAGACGTATCTGTTGTTGCGAGACGCCGTCGAGGCAGCGGCCGGCCGGCGGTTCGACTGACCGGCCGGTCGGCCGGCTAGACGCGTACGGCGGCGCGGCGGTGCGCGATGCGGCTTGCCGCCGCGGCTGCAAGCGCGCCGACGATGTCATCGAGGAAGGTGTGGGTTTCGCCGTCGCGGCGGTCGTCGAGTTTGCGGAGGATACCGGGTTTCAATCTGTCGATGTAGCCGTAGTTGGTCAGGCCGATGGTGCCGTATACGCCGACGATCGCCGTCGCAAGTGCCTCGTCGCAGCCGTACAGTCGGTCGTCTTCGCGGATCATCGCCAGAAGCGGCTGGGTGAGTTTTCCCTGTTCCGCAAGCTCGTCGAGTTGGATACCGGTCAGTACCGCGTTTTGAACGTCGCGTTTGGACAACGCGTGCTCGACGTTTTCAAGACATTCGTCGCGCGTCAGGCCGGGGATATAGTCTTTTTGCAGGACGTATACAAGTTCTGCGATGTCTTCGGCCGTAACGCCGCGCCGAATCAGCCAAATCCGGGCTGACCGTGCGATTTCGTCGCAACCGGACTCGGTTCGTTCAGGATGCATCGGTTCGCCCTCCCGTTCGCGTCGGTCTGCGATTTAGGATGTCCCCGCGGGTCGGACAACATCCGGTTATAAACCCGTCCCGGGCTCGTATACATATACCGAGTCGCGGATGAAACGTCTGTTGGGAGGGGTGACCGATGAGCCGACCCTGGAAAGCGGCGCGGCTTCGGGCAGTGTTTTCGGCAGCGCTGGTATCGGCGTTGACCGGCTGCGGATCATGGACCGTCAGTCCAGCATCCGGGCCGATCGACCCGCCGCAGGGAATCGACGCCGTCGCTGAACCGTCGACGGCTTCCGTTCCGGAACCAGCACAGGCGACTGGGGACACCGGCGGCGAAATGCCGCTGACGCTTTATGTGCTGGATCCGCACGGGCTGGTCGCGCCGGTTACGATTCGCGTGCCGGCTCAAGAAGCGGCGGGCAGGACGGCGCTCGAGCATCTTGTGCGCGGCGGACCGGCCGAAGGGAAGCTGCCGGCGGGATTTTCGCCTGTTTTGCCGCAAGGAACGAAATTATCGGTTGATTTAGCCCGCGGCAAGGCGGCCGTCGATTTTTCTGCGGAGTTCGCGCGGTATCCCGCCGAGCAGGAGAGAAAAGTGTTGGAATCCGTCGTATGGACGTTGACGTCGTTTCCGGCCGTCTCGTCCGTCGAGCTGCGGATCGCAGGAAAAACGCTCGGTCGAATGCCTGTCGCGGGGCTTCCGATTCCCGCTCCGCTGACGCGGAAAATCGGCATTAACTTAGAAAAAGCACCGGAAGCCGATTACGGGAGGACGACGGCGGTGACGCTGTATTTTCGCGGCGAAACAGCCGACCGCTTCGCGTATTTCGTGCCCGTGACAAGGCTTGTGCCGCTGACGGACGATCCGGCGCAGGCGGCGATCCGCGAGCTGGTGCGCGGGCCTTTGCCGGCTTCGCCGCTGTCGTCGCCCGTCATGTCGGATGCGCATTTTTTGGGCGTGTCGGTTCGAGACGGCGTCGCTTCCGCACGTTTCGACGACGCCTTGCTCGGCCCGGATGGCCGGGTCGAAGGGGAGACTGCGCAGGCGATCATGCTGACGCTTGCGGAAAATACCGGCGCAGAACGCGTGCTGATCCGCGTCGACGGCAGGGCGGATTTGAAGACGACCGACGGCCGCGATCTCAGCCGGCCGGTGGAACGTCCGACACGGCCGAATCCCGTCAAGTCGTGACGCGGCATGACGCTTCTAAAGTCGCGGACGGACGGCTCGAGGCGGCGTGCGCCGCCGCGTTTTTTTTGGTAAAATAAACAACGTGCCGGAAAGGAAGGTGAGCGGGCTTGCGTCTTGACGGGCGTCGAGCGGACGAGATGCGCGAGGTGCGCATTACGCCTCATTATATCCGCCATGCGGAAGGATCCGTTCTCATGGAGCTCGGCGCGACGGTTGTGCTTTGTACGGCGACGGTGGAGGAGAAGGTGCCGCCTTTTCTAAAAGGACAGGGGCGAGGCTGGGTGACGGCCGAATACGCGATGCTGCCGCGCGCGACACAAGTGCGCAACCAACGCGAGTCTGCCAAGGGGCGTCCTTCCGGCAGAACGATGGAAATCCAACGAATGATCGGCCGCGCGCTTCGCTCCGTCGTGTCGCTGGAGGCGCTTGGAGAGCGGACGGTCGTGCTCGACTGCGACGTGCTTCAGGCCGACGGCGGCACGCGGACGGCTTCGCTGACCGGCGCTTATCTTGCTCTGGCGTTCGCGCTGGAGCGCCTGGTCGGCGAAGGCAAGCTGGATCGCCTGCCGTTGACCGATTTTCTGGCAGCTGTAAGCGTCGGGCTCGTCGACGGGCGGGCGGTGCTTGATCTGAATTACGAAGAAGACGTGCGAGCCGAGGTCGACATGAACGTCGCCGTGACGGGACGGGGACTGCTGGTGGAAATCCAGGGAACCGGCGAGTCGGCGCCGTTTTCGCGTGCGACGCTGGATGAACTGCTGCGCCTTGCGGAAATCGGCGCGCAGCGGTTGATCGAGGCGCAAAAACGGGCGCTAGGGCCGCTTGCGCACGACATCGGGAAGGAGGTCGCGCATGGACCGATCGGACAGGCGGTTGGTGATCGCGACGAGAAATGAGGGGAAATTGCGCGAGTTCGCGCGCCTGCTCGACCGGTACGGCTTTCGTGTCATCGGGCTGCGCGATTTTCCGGATGTGCCCGAAATCGATGAAGACGGCGACAGTTTTCGAACAAACGCCGAGAAAAAGGCGGTTGTCGTCGCACGTCATCTCGGCCGGCCGGTGCTAGCCGACGATTCCGGCTTATGCGTCGAGGCGCTCGGCGGCGAACCGGGCGTGCACAGTGCACGGTACGCCGGCGAAAGGGCTGGTGATGCGGCCAATAACGCCAAACTGATCGCCCGGCTGCGGGAAGCTGCTTTCAACATCAACTGGACGCCGCCGGCGTCGCGGTTCCGGTTGCTCAGCCCGGCTGCGTTCGTCTGTGTTTTGGCGCTCCACGATCCGGAAAGCGGAATGACGAGGTTCGGCGAAGGGCGCGTCGAAGGCTGGATTTGCGAACAGCCGGCCGGCGAAAACGGTTTCGGCTACGACCCGCATTTTTATTTGCCCGAGCTGGGCAAGACGATGGCGGAACTGTCGGAGGACGAAAAGAACGCCGTCAGTCACCGCGGTCGGGCGGTGCGGAATCTGTTCGCCGCTCCGTAGACGGAGGGTCGGATCGGCCGTGGCAATCGTGCATCGGGAAGTGACGCTGCTTGATTTCGACGAAACGTTCGACTGGCAGCCCGCGCTCGTTTCGCGCGCCCGCTGTCGCGTCGACATGCGCGACGTCGCGGGGACGCGGCTGTTTTGTACAGAGGAGGCGTTCGACGAAATCCGAAGGCGGCTTTCCCGCCGAGTTGGCCGCGGCGTGACGTTTCTCGGCAGCGGCGACCGCCATTACGTCACTCTGGCGCTGCTCGCCGAGATCAGCCGTCCGTTCGATCTCGTGCTGTTCGACCGCCATGCGGACATGGCCACCTGCGCCGGGTCCGTCGAGGAGACGCCGGGCCTTTTGTCGTGCGGCACATGGCTCGACGAGGCGTTTGAACGTCTGCCGAACTTGCGGAGAGCGATTCTGATCGGTTTGTCGGAGGAGGCGGCCCGCCGCGCGCTTCAGTCGCGCTGGTGCGGCCGTCTTGTTGTCCTGACCGGCGTTTCCGACGGTCTCGGCGGCTTCGCCCGGTTTACGAATGTGTGCGGGGAGGAGGTTTACATCAGTGTTGACAAGGATGTCCTAGACCGCGCGTTTGCGGCGACGAACTGGGACCATGGCTCGATGAGGTTGGACTCGCTGACCGAGGCGCTGCGCATGCTCGTCCGGGCCAAGTACGTGGTCGGCGCCGACGTCTGCGGCGAAATGCCGGCGGCGCCGGTGGACCGCTGGCGGCTGTCGCGCCTGTCGCGGCTGAACGAGCGGGCGAACATCGCGATATTGGACGCGTTGCTCGCGTGCGGATGACGACGGGAATCCTCGACGCCGGTTCAGAGCACGACGCGTACGCGGTATTTTTTCATCCACGTGTTGACCTGCAGCAGATATGCGAGCGTCTGCGGCCCGGTCATCAGTTGGCCGAAAAACGGCGACTCGTCGGACTGCGGGTCCTCGCCGGCGACGAGGCGCCGGACATGCGGCACGTTGAGCAGCGGGACGATCGGAGCATTCGGATCGTCGAGCACTTCGGCCAAACGCCGTCGTACGGCGGCCGCATAATCGGGGCGATGCGTTTTCGGGTATGGGCTCTTTTTGCGCGCCAGCATGTCGTCGGGTAGGACGCCGCGCATCGCCTTGCGCAGGATGCCTTTTTCCCGGTTGCCGGCCGTGCGGATCGGCCACGGGATGTTCCAGACGTATTCGACGAGCCGGTGGTCGCAAAACGGCACCCGCACTTCCAAGCCGCAAGCCATGCTCATGCGGTCCTTGCGGTCGAGCAACGTCGGCATGAACCGGGTGATGTTCAGGTATGACATGACGCGGATGCGGTTCGCTTCTTCGTCTTCCCAGTCGGCGCGCGGCGTTTCTGCCAGCGCTTGACTGTACCGTTCTTTCGCGTATTCTTCCGCTCCCGTCGCCTTCAGCACGTCAGGCGACCAAAGCGAAAACCTCGCCTGCGCATTCAAAGACCACGGAAACGCGTCCGCATTTTGCGCGTCTTCCCGGAAAAACCATGGATATCCGCCGAACACTTCGTCGGCGGCTTCTCCGGACAACGCAACGGTGGCGTTTTTCTTGATTTCCCGGCAAAACAAGAGAAGCGACGCGTCGATGTCGGCCATGCCCGGCAAATCACGGGCAGCGACGGCGTCGTCCAAAGCCGCGACGAGTTCAGGCGTGTCGATCACGACGCGACGGTGTTCGGTGCCGAGCCAACCGACCGCGCGTTCGATCCACGGCGTATCGGCGTCCGGCTGAAACGCGCCGGGGCGGAAATAGCGGTCGTTGTCGGCGTAGTCGACCGAAAACGTGCGGAGCGGTCCGCCGCCGGATTCATGCAACGTCTCGGCGGCCAATGCCGTCAGCGTGCTGGAGTCGAGCCCGCCCGACAAAAGTGTACAGACCGGAACGTCTGACACGAGCTGCCGGCGGACGGTGTCGGCCAGCAGCCAGCGGACGTGCTCCGCCGTTTCCTCTTCCGTTTCCTCGTGTGGCCGGGGCGTCAGCCGCCAGTAAGGGCGAATCGTGCAGCCGTCGCGCGAATAGGCTAGCCAGAAGCCGGGACGGAGTTCACGCACGCCGCGATAGACGCCGTGGCCGGGCGTGCGGGCCGGACCGATCGCGATGATTTCGGCCAGTCCTTCCGCGTCGATTTCCGGTTTAACGGACGGATGGGCAAGCAGCGCCTTCGGCTCGGAAGCAAACAGCAGCATGCCGTTGCGTCGGACGTAAAACAGCGGTTTGACGCCGAGCCGGTCGCGGGCAAGAAACACGCGTTGCGCCGTGTTGTCCCAGACGGCAAAG
The DNA here is from genome assembly GCA_002507565.1 of Candidatus Reconcilbacillus cellulovorans. GTDB lineage: Bacteria > Bacillota > Bacilli > Paenibacillales > Reconciliibacillaceae > Reconciliibacillus > Reconciliibacillus cellulovorans. Next base: position 69,182 of record MOXJ01000006.1, on the reverse strand, counting down.
GCGAAAATGCCGTTCAGCCGTTCGACGCATCGATCGCCCCATTCGATAAACGAAAGCAGGACGACCTCGGTATCGCAGCGCGTTCGGAAACGGTGGCCGCGCGCTTCCAGTTCCGCCCGCAGCTCTGCCGTGTTGTACAGTTCACCGTTGTAGACGATCACATATTTACGGCCTCCGCGTTCGCCAATCATCGGCTGTGCGCCGCCGGCCGGATCGATGACGCACAACCGGCGATGTCCGAACGCGCACGAACGGGAAAGCCACGTTCCCGACGCGTCCGGCCCGCGCGGGGCGAGCGTTTCGGTCATCGCTTCCACGATGTCGGCGGCTCCCGTCAAATCTCGTGTCCAATCGATCCATCCCGCGATTCCGCACATCGGCGTTCACCTCTTTGCAAACCATATGCGGGCGGTAGGGAAGGTATGACGACACGGCGGCCTCTTCATGGCGGAAAAGGAAAAAGCCCACACCGCCCCGTAGAAAAAGGCGATGCGGGCTTTCGACGTCCCAAGAGGGAGTCGAACCCCCAACCCACGGCTTAGAAGGCCGTTGCTCTATCCAGTTGAGCTATTGGGACACAAAAAAAGAAAGCGGGTGAAGGGAATCGAACCCTCGCTTTCAGCTTGGGAAGCTGACGTTCTACCATTGAACTACACCCGCGGGCGGCGATCCTTCATGAAAACGCCTTGAAAAATCTTTAAGCATCGATAATAATAACACATAAACACGGGGAACGCAAGGCGGCCGGACGACGGTGTTTTGCAGAAAACAGAAAACGGAGGCTGTGTCCGATGGCGCTGATCGTGCATCCGTCGTTCGTCGCGCGTTTTGAAGATTTCGACGAAAACGAGGTCCGGCGATGGACGTCGGCGTTCGATCCCGGAGCGCCGGCGGCGCTTCCTGCGGCGGTACTGGAGACGATCAACGCGTTGCAGGCGGGCGTTCCGGCCGGCGATGCATGCGCGGGTCAGCTTATCAGGGCGATTCGGGAATGGCTCGAGCGAAAACCGCGCCATCCCTTCTTGCAATTTCAAGCATTAACGGCTCTCAAACGGCTCGGCGCCGTGGGTTGGGTACAGCTTCCATCTGAAGGCTCACGTACCGTCCGCCTTCGCATCGAGCGTACGCCGCTTTCGGCCGACGAACATCCCGCCATCGTTCGTGAAGTGCCGGAACTCGTCAGAGCCGCGAGCGAATCGGATTGTTCGATGCTGGCGGATCTTGCGGCTGACGCATGGCGCGATTTCGTCGCGATCGCCTATGCGACGGCCGTATATCCCAATATCGTCCGTGACGGAAAACGCGGTTTGGCTCCCGCATGGTCGGCCGCGCTTCATGCGGCCGTCGCCCTTTCGGTCGGATTGCCTGTCAGTCCGGACCGTCTGATGGACACATACGGCGTGGACGTGAAACCAGCTTTCCGGCGGGCGTTTTGCGCCATTCGCGATGCGTTCGGATTGCTTGCAAAACGTCCGTCTTCCGTACTATAATGGGAAAGTTATTGTACTCGCCATCTTCCAGGAGATCGCCATATTCGCGGAGGGGAAAGCATAAAATGAAAGCGACTTGGGAAAAGCTTGAAAATAACCGCGTCGTGCTGCACGTCGAAATCGGCGAAGACAAAGTCGCCGAAGCGCTCGACAAGGCATTCCGCAAAGTCGTTCGCCGCGTGACGGTGCCGGGATTCCGCAAGGGCAAAGTCCCGCGCGCCATTTTTGAGCGGCGGTTCGGACCGGAAGCGCTTTACCAGGACGCACTCGACATTCTGCTTCCGGAGTCCTACGCTGCAGCCGTCGAACAATGCGGCATCGAGCCGGTCGATCGTCCTTCGATCGATATCGAGCGGTTCGGCAAGGGCGAACCGTTCGTATTCAAGGCGACGGTGACGGTCAAGCCCGAAGTGAAGCTCGGCGTCTACAAGGGACTGGAAGTGTCCGAAGGCGACGTTTCGGTGACCGATGCGGAGCTTGAAGAAGAGCTGAAGCGGCTGCAGGAACGGCATGCCGAAATCGTATCTCTTGAAGGGGAACCGGTGCGAAACGGCGATTTCGCCTTTCTTTCCGTCGAGGCGTTCGTCGACGGCCGACCGGTAAAAGACTGGACGGCCGAACGCATGTTGATGATGATCGGCTCCGGCTCAATGCCGCAGGAGTTCGAACAGCGCGTGCTCGAGATGTCCAAGGGAGAGGAAAAGCAGTTTGAAATCGACGTTCCCGAACAATTCGAAAAAGAGGACGTGCGCGGCAAGACGGTATCCTTCCGCGTCAAACTGATCGATTTCAAACGGAAACGGATTCCCGAACTCGACGACGAGTTCGCCAAAGACATCAGCGAATTCGATACGCTGGACGAGCTGAAGGCCGACCTTCGAAAACGGTTGGAAGAGCGCAAGGCGGCAGAAAACCGCCGGCGCAAAGAAGACGAACTGGTCGAAAAGGCCATGGCGGCCTGCGAAGTGGACATTCCTGCCGTGATGATCGAAAACGAACTTCAGCGGCTGGTCGACCAGTTCGACAGCACTTTGCGGCTGCAAGGGCTTAACCTTGAGCAGTATTATCGCCTGACGCGGACGACGCCCGATCAATTGAAGGAAAGACTTCGACCGACCGCGGAAAAGAACGTCCGTTCCCGACTCGTGCTGGAGGCGATCGCACGGGCGGAAAACCTGGAGGCGACCGATGAGGAATTGCAGCGGGAGATCGAGGCGATGGCCGAGCAGCTTCGCATCGACGCCAACCAGCTGAGGGCCAGGCTTGAGGAAACCGGCGGCCTGCGGAGCGTCAAGCGGGACATCGCCGTGCGCAAGGCGATCGAGTTTTTGCTGGCCAACAGCCGAGTGGCTTGACGGCCGCAAACATGATAAAATGACCGTAAGACGCAAATTTGTCACGAACGAAATGGGGTTGCCCTGACATGTATCTCGTTCCGATCGTCATCGAACAGGAGAGCCGGGGCGAACGCTCCTACGACATTTATTCTCGGCTGCTGAAAGACCGCATCATTTTTCTCGGGAGTCCGATCGACGACGAGGTCGCCAATCTCGTCATCGCCCAGATGTTGTTTCTGGCCGCGCAAGATCCCGAGAAAGACATCAACCTGTACATCAATTCGCCGGGCGGTTCCGTTACGGCCGGATTGGCGATCTACGACACGATGCAGTTCATCAAGCCGGACGTGTCGACGATCTGCATCGGCATGGCGGCAAGCATGGGTTCGCTTTTGCTTGCGGCCGGCGCCAAAGGCAAGCGGTATTGCCTTCCGAACAGCGAAATCATGATTCACCAGCCGCTCGGCGGCGTTCGCGGCCAGGCGACCGACATCAAGATTCATGCGGACTGGATTATCCGGACGCGGGAAAAACTGAACCGCATTTATGTCAAGCATACCGGGCAACCTTATGAGAAAATCGAGCGCGACACCGACCGGGACTTTTTCATGACGGCGGAAGAAGCGGTGGAGTACGGGCTCGTCGACAAAATCATCACCACCATCTGATTTTTACGACCAAAAATGGGGTGAATCCCGTGTTCAAGTTCAACGACGACAAGGGTCAGCTGAAATGCTCCTTTTGCGGCAAATCGCAGGAGCAGGTGCGCAAACTGGTCGCCGGGCCCGGCGTTTACATTTGCGACGAGTGCATCGAACTCTGCACCGAGATCGTCGAGGAAGAACTCGGCCAAGAAGAGGAGTTCGACCTCAAGGACGTGCCGAAGCCGAAAGACATCCGCGCCGTTCTCGACCAATACGTGATCGGCCAGGAACAGGCGAAAAAGGCGCTGTCCGTCGCCGTTTACAACCATTACAAGCGGATCAACACGCAGAACAAGCTGGAGGACGTCGAGCTGCAGAAATCGAACATTCTGCTCATCGGTCCGACGGGAAGCGGCAAGACGCTGCTTGCGCAGACGCTTGCCAAAATTTTGAACGTCCCGTTCGCGATCGCCGACGCGACGTCGCTGACGGAGGCCGGTTACGTCGGTGAAGACGTAGAAAATATTTTGCTTAAGCTGATCCAGGCGGCCGATTACGACGTCGAGAAAGCCGAGCGCGGCATCGTCTACATCGACGAAGTCGACAAGATCGCGCGCAAGTCCGACAACCCGTCGATCACGCGCGACGTGTCCGGCGAAGGCGTGCAGCAGGCGCTGCTGAAAATTCTCGAAGGGACGATCGCATCGGTTCCGCCGCAGGGCGGGCGCAAGCACCCGCATCAGGAGTTCATCCAGATCGACACGACGAACATTCTGTTTATCTGCGGCGGCGCCTTCGAGGGGCTCGAACAAATCATCAAGCGGCGCATCGGCAAAAAAGTGATCGGCTTCAATGCGGAAGGCGGCGGCAAGGCCGAACTGAAACCCGGTGAGTATTTGTCGCTCGTGCAGCCCGACGACTTGCTCAAGTTCGGGCTTATTCCGGAGTTCATCGGTCGACTGCCCGTCATCGCGACGCTGGAGCCGCTCGACGAAGCGGCGCTCGTCCGCATCCTGACCGAGCCGAAGAACGCGCTGGTCAAACAGTACCAGAAGCTGCTGGAGATGGACAACGTCAAGTTGGAATTCGATCAGGACGCCCTGGAAGCCATCGCCAAAGAGGCGATGAAGCGCAACACGGGCGCCCGCGGTTTGCGCGCCATCATCGAAAGCATCATGCTCGACGTTATGTTCGAGGTGCCGTCCCGCGACGACGTGACGGTGTGCCGCATCACGAAGGACGTCGTGCTCAACCGGATCGCGCCGGAGTTGCGCACGAAAGGCGAAAAGCAGGCCAAAAAGAAAGAGGAAAGCGCGTGACGTACTATGTATCGCCGTGAAGATACGATTGCGGTGCGTGTCGGGTCGGTGACGATCGGCGGCAGCGACCGCGTCGTCATCCAGAGCATGTGTACGACGAAAACCGAGGACGTCCGCGCGACGGTGGAGCAAATCCGGCGTCTGGAGGAAGCGGGCTGCCAGGTCGTGCGCGTCACTGTCAACAACCGGGAAGCGGCGGCGGCGCTGCGTGAGATCAAAAAGGAAATTTCAATTCCGTTGGTCGCCGACATCCATTTCGACTATCGTCTTGCGCTGCTCGCCGTCGAGAACGGCGCCGATAAAATCCGGATCAATCCCGGCAACATCGGCCGCCGTGAAAAAGTGGAAGCGGTCGTCAAGGCGTGCAAGGAGCGCGGCATTCCGATCCGCATCGGCGTCAATGCGGGATCGCTTGAGCCGCACCTTCTCGATAAATACGGTTATCCGACGGCCGACGCGATGGTCGAAAGCGCCTTGCATCATATCCAGATTCTGGAGGATCTCGATTTTCGGGATATCGTCGTCTCGCTGAAAGCTTCCGACCCGCGCCTGGCGATCGAGGCCTACCGGAAAGCGGCGCGGACGTTCCCGTATCCGCTTCACCTCGGCATTACCGAGGCGGGCACCCTGTTTTCCGGCACGATCCGAAGCGCGGCCGGCCTCGGCGTGCTGCTGTACGAGGGTATCGGCAACACGATCCGCGTGTCGCTGAGCGCCGACCCCGTCGAAGAAGTGAAGGTGGCGCGGGAATTGTTGAAAACGTTCGGGCTCGTTTCCGACGCGCCGACGCTTATTTCGTGCCCGACGTGCGGAAGGCTCGACATCGACCTTTTTGCAATCGTTAACGAAATTGAAGCGTATTTGGAGAAAATCCGCGTACCGATCAAGGTGTCGGTGCTCGGCTGTGCCGTCAACGGACCGGGCGAAGCGCGCGAGGCGGACATCGGCATCGCCGGGGCGCGCGGTGAAGGCCTTTTGTTCCGGCACGGCAAGCCTGTGCGCAAGGTTCCCGAGGCCGAGCTGGTCGACGAGTTGAAAAAGGAAATCGACCGTATGGTCGAGGAATATCGCCGGACGGGCGTCATTCCGGGAAGACGGCATCCGTAACGGGCGTCCGGAGGGGAAGTTCATACGCCAGCAAAAACGCGAGAATGCCGTCGGCGACCGCCGCGGCGATTTTTTTTCGTTTTTCGGGCGTCGTCAGACGTTCGACGTCGCCGGCGTTTCCGATAAAGCCCGCTTCCAGGATCACGGTAGGACACGTCGCTCGCCGGAATAGGTAAAAGTTCGGCGCGATGTACGGCACCTCGCGTGCGCCGTACAGCCGGTTCAGCCGCTCCTGGACGAGGTGGGCGAGTGCGTGGCTTTGTGGATCGAACGGATATAATACGACGGGTCCGGAGCGCGAAGGGTCGGGCGACCAGTTGACGTGTACGCTGACGACGATCCGCGGGGAAAGTTCGCGGATGATCAGGTGACGCTGCGCCAGATCGCGAAGATGGCGCGATCTAGACGGCAGCCACCGGTTGTCGTCGCTCGGCGCGTAATCGTCGGTACGCGTCACAGCGGCGCGAAGCCCGCGTTCGGCCAGCGCCGCTTTGAGGTCGCGCGCGAGGGCGAGCGTCAGATGTTTTTCCAGCCGATCGCCGTGGGACGTTCCGCCGTCGATGCCGCCATGGCCGGCGTCGACGACGACGTCGTGACCGAGTTCTACCGGCGGTCCGACGTCAGCCGCCTCGGCCGCCGCAGGAACGAGCGCAAGCAACAGAGCGGTTGCTGCCGTCACGTAATTCTTGGCCGCGGTTTTCGCCATGCCCGAGTACACTCCGAAAACACCCCTTGTTTTCCTAATTTGCCCGCCCTTTCGGCCCTGTTATTCGATTTTGGATCGTCCGACTAATGCCAAGATCAGCAGGCAATAATGTCAAATGTCTACAGACTGCCGGAAGGAGTGAAGCGCGGATGACGCTGACCTTGGCGCTGATGGCCGTACAACTGTTTTTCGCCGTCGTCATCGGCCTTTATTTTTGGAATTTGCTGCGCAACCAGCAAACGAACCGCCACGCGATCGACCGTGAATCGCGAAAAGAAATGGAAAAACTAAGAAAACTTAGATCTATTTCTCTGACGAAGCCGTTGTCGGAACGGACGCGGCCGACGTCGATCGCCGACATCGTCGGACAGTCCGAAGGCCTTCGCGCCCTGCGCGCGGCGCTTTGCGGACCGAACCCGCAGCACGTCATCATTTACGGTCCGCCCGGCGTCGGCAAAACGGCGGCGGCCCGGGTCATTCTGGAGGAGGCGAAAAAGCAGCCGTACTCGCCGTTTCACCCCGACGCCAAGTTCGTCGAAATCGACGCGACGACGGCTCGTTTCGACGAGCGCGGCATCGCCGATCCGCTGATCGGATCCGTTCACGACCCGATCTACCAAGGCGCGGGCGCGCTCGGCGTGGCGGGCATTCCCCAGCCGAAGCCCGGCGCCGTCACGAAAGCGCACGGCGGCATCCTGTTCATCGACGAGATCGGCGAACTGCATCCGATCCAGATGAACAAACTGCTTAAGGTGCTCGAGGATCGGAAAGTATTTCTGGAAAGCGCCTATTATAATTCCGAGGATCCGAACATTCCAGGATACATTCATGATATTTTTCAGAATGGGTTGCCGGCGGATTTTCGGCTCGTCGGCGCGACGACGCGGATGCCCCATGAACTGCCGCCGGCGCTTCGGTCGCGTTGCATGGAGATTTTTTTCAGACCGCTTTTGCCGGACGAAATCGGCGAGATTGCGTCGACTGCCTTGCGCAAAATCGGCATCCAGCCCGACGCCGACGCGGTCGAAGTCGTCAAGCGGTACGCGACGAACGGCCGGGAAGCGGTCAACGTCGTGCAGCTGGCCGCCGGTCTGGCGATCACGGAAGGCCGTAACGCCGTGACGGCCGCCGACGTGGAATGGGTCGTCCACAGCAGTCAGATGTCGCCGCGGCCCGACCGCAAAGTCCACGACCAGCCGCAAATCGGGCTCGTCAACGGTTTGGCCGTATACGGCCCGAATCTCGGTGCGTTGCTGGAGATCGAGGTAACGGCGGTTCGGGCGGCAAAGCCGGACGAAGGCTCGTTCGTGTTGACGGGCGCCGTCGAGGAAGAGGAAACCGGAGGAGCCGGCCGGACGCTTCGCCGCAAGAGTATGGCGCGCAACTCCGTGGAAAACGTGCTGACCGTCTTGCGCCGGCTCGGCATTCCGACGAGGGCGTACGATTTGCACATCAACTTTCCCGGCGGTATGCCCGTCGACGGGCCGTCGGCCGGCATCGCGACGGCGGTGGCGATCGCTTCGGCGATTTTGCACATTCCGGTCGACAACCGGCTGGCGATGACGGGCGAACTGAGTATTCACGGAAAAGTCAAGCCGGTCGGCGGCGTCGTCGCAAAAGTCGAGGCCGCGCTTCACGCCGGCGCGACATGCGTCATCATTCCGAAAGAAAATTGGCAGGATCTGTTTGCCCGTCTGCCCGGCGTCCGCGTCGCGGCGGTCTCGACGATCGAGGAAGTGTTCGAGCTGGCGCTCGGCTGGCGCCCGCGAACGATCGCCGATGAAGCCGAACGGCCCGCGGACGTTCGCCTTGCCGCGAATACGGCGGTCGGCGGCGCCGTGCTGCACGCCCGCGAATCCGGATAAGTTTCCAACCGACGCGGTTTGGTTTCGGGCCGGTCCATCTGTTAAAATGAAAAGCACAAGCGGTCCGCAACTTCCGTGACAGGGGGGACGAAAGACGTGGCGCAATCGAAGCCGAAGACGAAGCGCATCCCGCTGTTGCCGCTGCGCGGATTGCTTGTGTTCCCGGGAAACGTTCTGCACCTGGACGTCGGACGCGAAAAATCCGTCCGTGCTCTGGAGAAAGCGACGGCGGACGACCATACCGTTCTTTTGTGCGCTCAGACGGAAATGGCCGTCGAAGATCCGTCGCCGGACGACATTTACCGCGTCGGCACCGTCGCCCGCGTACGGCAGATGCTGAGACTGCCGAACGGCACGATCCGCGTACTCGTCGAAGGTCTCGTCCGCGCCGAAGTCGTCGAGTACCACGACAACCCGCTGTATTTGGACGTGTCCGTCCGGGAGCTGTCGTCGCAGGAGACGATGGGATCGGAAACGAGCGCATTGATGCGCAGCGTCGTTTCACAGTTTGAGCAATATATCCAACTTTCTCGTAAATTGTCTCCTGATGCGTTGGCGGCCGTCTCCGACATCGACGAGCCCGGGAGACTGGCCGATGCCGTCGCCACGCATCTGCCGCTTCGGCTGAAAGACAAACAGGAGCTGCTCGAAACGCTCGACGTTGTCGCTCGGTTGGAGAAGCTGTTGCTTTTGCTCAATAACGAGCGTGAAGTGCTCGAGCTGGAGCGCCGCATCAACCAGCGCGTCAAGAAGCAGATCGAAAAGACGCAGAAAGAATATTACCTGCGCGAACAAATGAAGGCGATTCAGAAAGAACTCGGCGAAAAAGAGGGCCGGTCGGGCGAGGCCGATGAGCTGCGCGAACAGCTCGCCAAGGCCGATCATATACCGCCGCACGTCCGCGAAAAAATCGAAAAAGAAATCGACCGCCTGGAGAAAATGCCGCCGACGACCGCGGAAGGTACCGTCGTCCGCAATTATATCGACTGGCTGCTTGCCCTGCCGTGGGACAGACGGACCGAGGACGATCTCGATCTTGCCCGCGCGGCGGCCGTCCTGGACGAAGACCATTACGGCCTCGAAAAGCCGAAGGAACGCGTACTGGAATATTTGGCCGTGCGGAAACTGTCCCGACGGTTGCGCGGGCCGATTCTCTGTTTCATCGGGCCGCCGGGCGTCGGCAAAACGTCGATCGCGCGGTCGATCGCGCGGTCGCTCGGCCGGAAGTTCGTTCGGATTTCGCTGGGCGGCGTGCGCGACGAGGCGGAAATCCGCGGCCACCGCCGCACTTACGTCGGCGCGCTTCCCGGCCGCATTATCCAGGCGTTGAAAACCGCCGGCACGAACAATCCCGTGCTGTTGCTCGACGAGGTCGACAAGATGTCGTCGGATTTCCGCGGCGATCCCGCGTCGGCGTTGCTTGAAGTGCTCGATCCCGAGCAGAATCACGCTTTCAGCGACCATTACATCGAAATTCCGGTCGATCTGTCGAACGTCATGTTCATCACGACGGCGAACGCGTCGCACAACATTCCTCGCCCGCTTCTCGACCGGATGGAGGTCATCCCGATTTCCGGATACACCGAACTAGAAAAACTGGAAATCGCGAAGCGGCATCTCTTACCGAAGCAGCGCGGCGAACACGGCTTAACGGAAGAGCAGCTCGACGTGACCGACGACGCGTTTCTGCGTATCATCCGCGCGTATACGCGCGAATCCGGCGTCCGCCAGCTGGAGCGCCAGATCGCGGCGCTCTGCCGCAAGACGGCCAAACGCGTCGTCGAGCGGCCGGACGAACGCGTGCGCATCGACGCCGACGACGTCGCGGAGTATCTGGGCCCGGAGAAATACCGTTACGGCGTCGCGGAGGAAACCGATCAGACGGGTGTTGCGACCGGGCTGGCGTGGACGGAAGCCGGCGGCGACATGCTGAACGTCGAGGTCGCCGTCGTGCCGGGCAAGGGCAAGTTGACGTTGACCGGCCAGCTCGGCGACGTGATGAAGGAGTCCGCCCAGGCGGCGCTCAGCTACATTCGGTCGCGCGTCGCGGAGTTTGGCATCGCCGTGGATTTTTACGAGAAATCGGATATTCATATTCATGTACCGGAAGGCGCGATTCCGAAAGACGGCCCGTCGGCCGGCATTACAATGGCGACGGCGCTCGTATCGGCGCTGGCCGACGTTCCCGTGTCGCGCGACGTCGCGATGACGGGGGAAATTACGCTGCGCGGACGCGTGTTGCCGGTCGGCGGCGTCAAGGAAAAAGTGCTGGCCGCCCACCGCGCCGGCGTCCGGAAAGTGATTTTGCCGAAAGACAACGAGAAAGACCTGCGCGACGTTCCGGAAAAAATCCGCAGCGAGCTCGAATTCGTGCTCGTCTCCCATATGGACGAAGTATTGCGGCATGCGCTGGTCCGGCTTCCATCCAGGGCGGAGTCGGAGTCTGCGCCGGATCCTGACGGGGCGAAGAAAGCGCCGCCGGTTGCGAACGCTGAAGAGCTCGTCGTCCCCCCGGCGCCGCCGGACGATGCCGACGAGCACCCGAAACGATGGCATGCTCCGGCGAGGCGATCGCCGTGAACGCGTCGAGCGCGGAACTGGCGGCAATCGCTCTGGCGCCGGACCGGTTTCCGGCCGACGGATTGCCGGAGATCGCGCTGGCCGGTCGTTCGAACGTCGGCAAGTCGTCCGCCGTCAACCGGCTGTGCGGCCGTAAACGTCTGGCGCGCGTGGGCGCGACGCCGGGCAGGACGCAGGCGATCCATTTTTACCGGATCGACGGCCGGCTGTATCTCGTCGACCTGCCCGGCTACGGCTACGCCGCCGCACCGGCCGACGTCCGGAAGCGTTGGGGGGAGACGGTCGAGTCGTATTTCGCGGGACGCAGGCCGTTGAAACTGGTTCTGCATCTTGTCGACGCCCGCCATCCGCCGACCCGCGACGACGTCGCCCTGCGCGAATGGCTGGCATTCCGGGGCTTGCCGTTCGTCGTCGTGGCGACCAAGATCGACCGGGTGTCCGGCAGCCGGCGTAAAGCGCATCTCGACGCCGTGCGCAAGACGCTCGATTTGTCGCCGGACGTTCCCGTCGTGCCGTTTTCGGCCGAAACCGGCGAGGGATGCGGCGAAATTTGGGCGATCATTGATCGGATTTGCCCTTCGGTAGTATAATGAACAGTGAAGCCGTATGCAGCCGGGTTTTGAAAACGACGAATCGAGGGATAACATGGTACAGCGATTGGCGACGAAGCTGAAAGCCCGCTTCCGCTTGACGGAGGCGGAGCGGCAGGCGTTTTTGTCGCTGCTGTCGGATCACGAGGAGTTACGGGAGGCTGCAAGAGTACGCGTGCTGGAAAACGGCGAGGAGGAGGTGTGCCTGGAAAGCGGCAGATGCGGATCGGTGACGCTCACGTTCCGCCGCGAAAACGGGGAGTATGTCTGCGACGGAACGTGCGACGTCCGCGATCCGAACGTGGCTCGCGCGCTCGGGAGGGCAATCGCGATGTTCCGGGCGGACGCCCGGATGCATCGGATTTATCCGTCGAGCGTCGTCACGTATGAGTACGAACGCGGCGCGGTGAAGCGGATCGTGGAACGCACGGGCGGTTCGACCCGACTCATCTATGAGCGGAAAGAGGAAAGCGGCCGGTTGCAGCGGCTTTTCCGCGACACGACCGTGGAGCGGAAAATCGGCGACGTCATGCGCCGTATCGACGCGCTGCTCGATCAGCGCAATGCGACGCCGGACCGACACGCGCGCCGGGCGATCGACGATCGGCTTCGCCGGTTGGTGGAAGAACTCTTCCGACTGGAGGCGTGACACGCTTTTGAAAGCGGGAGAACTTCCCGTCCGTTCGACGTCTGTCGACGCAAAAGGCACAATCAGGTTCGTCGGGCCTCTGACGCGGGGGAATCCCGCGCGGGGGCTTGCTTTTTGGGGCCTGCGCCGTCCGTTCAAAAGAGGCCAAAAAAACTGTTGCATTTGTCGTCGATAGATGTTATTTTTATTGTCGTTGAAATCGTAAGGGAGCGAATCGCGCTGTTCCTAGCGGATGAAATCCCGGCATTGGATTTCGAGGAAGGGGGAACCGAAAGATGGGATACTCGACTTTCGGGCGACACGTTGCGGTCGACGCCTGGGGTGTCGCGTTTGAACGGCTGAATGATGCGGCTTGGTTGGAAGCCCAGCTCGTGGAAGCCGCCGAAGTTTGCGGCGCGACCGTTCTTTCGGTTCAATCCAGGCAGTTTCAGCCCCAGGGCGCAACGGTGTTGGTGCTTCTTTCGGAGAGCCATCTGTCGATCCACACGTATCCGGAACGTGGATTCGCCGCCATCGACTGCTACACGTGCGGCGAGACGGTGGACCCCCAATTGGCGATCGACCATCTGGTCGCCGTCCTGAAACCGGCGCGGGTTTACGCGAAAAAACTCGTGCGGGGTGTCGGGGAACTCCGCGTGGAAGAGCCGGTCATCCGGCAGGCGGTCGCTTCGAATTGAACGCAAGGTCGACGCGGGCGACGGGCGTCCGGGGCGTGTGGACGCGCGTCCGTGCCGCGCATCCTTAGCTTAAAAAGTTCGGGAGGAGAACGCCACGGCGCCGAACCGTGGCGTTCGCTTTTCGCGGAATGTTCACGGATCACGGCGCCATCCGGGCGCGTAGTTGTGATATAATGAAGCTTAACGAAACAAGGCCAGGTGACCGCTATGCACGTTTTGGTCGTCGGCATGAACCATCGCACTGCTCCCGTCGAGATTCGCGAGCGGTTCGCGTTCCGGGAGGAAGAGCTGCCCGACGCGCTCCGGATGCTGAAAGAGACGAACAGCGTGCTGGAAGGCGTAATCTTGAGTACGTGCAACCGGACGGAAGTGTACGCGGTGGTCGACCGACTGTACATGTGCGGCACGTTCGTCCGCGGTTTTTTGGAAAAATGGTTCGGCGTGCCGAGGCGCGACATGCTGCCTTATCTGTACATCTATGAGGACGACATGGCCGTCGAACATCTGTTTCGCGTCGCCTGCGGCCTCGATTCGATGATTCTCGGCGAGACGCAGATTCTCGGCCAGGTGAAGGACGCGTTTGCGACCGCGCAGGCGTGCGGGGCGACGGGAACGATGTTCAACTCGATTTTTCGGCAGGCGGTGACATTGGCGAAACGGGCGCACACTGAGACCGGCATCGCGGAACATCCGGTGTCGGTCAGTTATGCGGCCGTCGAGTTGGGACGGTCGATCGTCGGCGATTACGGCGACAAAACCGTGTTGTTGATCGGAGCGGGCAAGATGGGCGGTCTGACGATCCGTCATCTGAAAGCCGCCGGCGTCGGCCGACTGCTCGTCGCCAACCGCACATGGAGCCGAGCAGTGGAGACCGCGGAGGCGTTCGGCGGCCGCGCGGTGCCCTGGGAATCAGTCGGGGAAGCGTTGGCGGAAGCGGACGTCGTCGTCAGTTCGACCGGCGCGTCCGGCCACGTGTTGACCTTCGAGACGGTGCGCGCTGCGTTGACGGGACGCCGTACGGACCGGCCCGTCCTCATGATCGACATTGCCGTGCCGCGCGACCTCGATCCGGCGATCGGCGATCTGCCGAATGTATACCTGTACGACATCGACGACTTGGAGCGGCTGGTCGACCGGCATTTTGAAGAGCGGCGGAAACAGGCGGCGCGCATCGAGGCAATGGTGCGCGAGGAGCTCGTTCGTTACCGAGAATGGCTGCGCATGCTGGGCGTCGTGCCGGTCATCCGCGCGCTGCGCGGCAAGGCGGAAGCCGTCTACCGGTCGGTCATGGCCGATCTGGAAAACAAGTTGCCTGAACTGAACGACCGGCAGATCAAAACGATCCGTAAGCTGGCCAAGAGTATCGTCAACCAGTTGTTGCGCGATCCGATCGAGCGGTTGAAGGAGACGGCGGGCGAACCGCCGCGCCAGCGCGACGAGGCGCTGCGCATGTTCGTCAGGATGTTCGCTCTGGAAGACGCCGTCGACGACGAAGTCGGCGGGGCACCGGAAAACTCGCGGGAAGAAGCGGTTGCCGGGCGTTGATCGCACGGCTTTTCTTTTTTTGGATTCGGAAGGGGGACGAAAGCGCCGTGGCGTGGGTACCGATCGTTCTCGATTTCACCGGCAGGCGGATCGTCTCGGCCGGCGGGGGAGATGCGGCGGCGCGGAAACTCGCCGCGTTCGTCGGTTCGGGCGCGCGGATCCGCGTCGTCAGCCCGGAAGTGTCCGACGCCGTTCGGCGCTGGGCCGAACAGGGGCTGGTCGAATGGTTGCCGCGGGCGGTCGAATGCGGCGACGTCGAAGGCGCCGATCTGGTCGTCGCGGCGACGGGAACGCCGGAGACGGACGCGTGGGTGCGCGACTGCGCCGCCAGAGCCGGGGCGTGGGCGATCGTCGCTTCCGACGGGAGTTCCGGCACGGCGATGTTGCCGGCGGTCGTCCGCCGCGGCCGCTGGACGGTCGCCGTATCGACCGGCGGCGCCAGCCCGACGGCGGCGCGCGAGATGGCCGCCGAATGGGCGGACAGGCTCGATCATGTCGCGCAGGAAGCGCTGGAACTGATGGCGCGCTATCGCGAATCGGTCGTCCGGCACGTCGGCGATCCGGCAATGCGCCGTCGGCTGCTTCGGGCGTTCGGGCTGCGGCTGGCGGAAAAGGCGGTCCGTTCCGGGGAAGGGATGCGCCTGGCCGAACGGCTGGAACGGGAGGTCGCGGCGGGGCCGCAAGGATGGCGGGCGGTGGCGGAACGGCTTGAGGCGGAGGGATCGACGTGCGCACCATCGTCGTAGGTTCCCGCAGGAGCGCGCTGGCCATGACCCAGACGCGGCAGGTCATCGCGCGGCTTGAAGCCGCGGCGGCATCGGACGGAGCGTCGGCGCGACCGGCTTTCGTAATTCGGGAAATCGTAACGAAAGGCGACCGCATTTCCGACCGGCCGCTCACCGACATCGGGGGCAAGGCGCTGTTCGTCAAGGAGATCGAGCAGGCTCTGCTTGCGGGCGAAATCGATTTCGCCGTTCACAGCATGAAAGATATGCCGTCCGACCTACCGGACGGACTCGTGATCGCAGCCGTGCCGGAACGGGAAGACCCGCGCGACTGTCTCGTTTCGGCAAGCGGTCTCGATCTGGAACGATTGCCTTCTGGATCTAGGATCGGGACAAGCAGTCTGCGGCGTGCCCTGCAACTGAAAGCGTTTCGGCCCGATCTGGAAGTCGGGTTTCTCCGGGGAAACCTCGATACCCGGTTGCGTAAACTGGAGGCCGGCGAGTTCGATGCCGTCGTCGTGGCGGCCGCCGGCATGCATCGGATGGGATGGGCGCACCGAATTACCCAATATCTTGATTACAACGTCTGTTTGCCGCACATCGGCCAAGGAGCGCTCGCGATCGAGTGTCGCGCCGACGATGCGGAGACGATGGCGATGCTGGCGACGATCCATCATGAGCCGACGGCAAAGGCGGTTTCGGCCGAACGTGCGTTTATGGCGCGGCTCGGCGGCGGCTGCGAGACGCCGCTCGGTGCGTATGCAAGGCTGGAGAACGGCCGTGTGGTGCTGGAAGGGTTTGTTGCGTCGCCGGACGGTTCGGTATTTTTACGCGAACGCGCGGAAGGCGGCGATCCTGAGACGGTCGGAGCCGAACTTGCCGATCGGTTGCTTATGCGCGGCGCCGGGCGGCTGTCGTCCGCCCCGGACGTCGGATCTCGGCCGCCGAAGGGGTGAGAAAACGTGGCGTCGGGAATCGGAAAAGTGTACCTGGTCGGCGCCGGGCCGGGAGACGCCAAACTTTTGACGATCCGCGGACTGGAGGCGCTGCGGAAAGCCGACGCGGTCGTTTACGACCGGCTCGTCAATCCGCGCTTGTTGCGTTACGCGAAGCCGGAGGCGGATAAAATTTTTGTTGGAAAAGAAAAAGATAACCATATTTTGAATCAAGATGAAATCAATCGGCTGCTCGTCGAACTGGCGAAAGCGGGTAAGACGGTCGTCCGCCTGAAAGGCGGCGATCCGGCGGTGTTCGGCAGACTCGGCGAAGAAGCGGTCCATCTCGTCGACAACGGCGTTCCGTTCGAAATTGTGCCCGGTGTTTCGTCGGCGACGGCCGTGCCCGCTTACGCCGGTATTCCGGTGACGCATCGGGAATACGCTTCGTCGCTTTCGATCGTCGCCGGACACGAGTTTCCGAACAAAACGTATCCGCAGGCCGATTTCGCTAAACTGGCAGAAGCGTCGGGAACGCTCGTGTTTCTGATGGGCGTTTCGAACCTCGGCACGATTTGCGCCGAACTGCGCCGCGCGGGCAAGCCGCCGGATTTTCCGATGGCGCTGATCCGCTGGGGAACGTGGATGGAACAAACGACACTTACGGGGACGTTGGCCGACATTGAGCGAAAAGCGCGTGAGGCGGAATTCGGCCCGCCGGCCGTGATCGTCGCCGGGGAGGTCGTCCGCTTGCGCGACAGGCTGGCGTGGTTCGAACAGAAGCCTCTGTTCGGCCTGCGCGTGCTGATCACGCGCGACCGCGGGCAGTCGGACGAACTGGCGGACCGGATCGACGAACTCGGCGGCGAACCGGTCGAATGCCCGATGATCCGCATTCGGCCGACGCGCGACCCCGCCCGACTGGCGCGGCTCGACGCGGCGATCGACCGGTTGGACGAATTCGATTGGATAATGTTTACAAGCGCTAACGGCGTGGAACACTTTTTCCGCCGGATGCGCGAACGGTCGGCGGACGTCCGTCGGCTCGCGCGCGCCCGGATCGCGGTCGTTGGCGAAAAGACGGCAGCGGCCTTGGCGGACAGCGGATTGAAGGCCGACGTCGTGCCGGATCAATACGAGGCGGAACGCCTTCTTGAAGTCATACGCGGGCTGGCGCGGGCCGGGGAACGCGCCCTTCTGCCGCGCGGCGACATTGCCCGGGAAATGTTGCCCGACGGTTTAAGGGCGATCGGGCTGGAAGTCGAGGAAGTCGTCGTCTATGAAAACGTTCCCGCCGAAGAAAGCGCCGAGGCCGTGCGGATGCTGTCGGAAGGGGCGATTCACGCCGTAGTGTTCACCAGTTCGTCGACCGTGCGCAATTTCGTCCGCGCGCTTCGCGACGGGGGCGTGACGGACGTCGCTTCGTTTCTGATGCGGACGGCCGTCGTCTGCATCGGCCCGGTGACGGCCGGCACGGCTGAGGAGGAAGGGATGCGCGTGACGCGCGTGGCCCGGCGGTCGACGGTCGATGGATTGATCGAGGCGCTCGTCGATGTGGCGCGCGAACGGCGGAAAGCCGAATGAGTCAAGGAGGAAGGACGGATCATGATGAAAGAAGCGATGTTTCCGGTCGTCCGCCTTCGCCGGCTCCGGTCCTCGGCGGCGATACGCGATTTGGTGAGGGAAACGGAACTCACGGCGCGGGATCTGATTTACCCACTGTTCGTGACTGAGGGTTCCGGCGTGAAGGAGCCGGTCGAGTCGATGCCGGGCGTGTTTCACTGGTCGGTTGACCGATTGGAGGAAGAAATTGGTGAAATCGTCGAACTCGGCATCCGCGCCGTCATGCTGTTCGGCGTGCCGGGGCGTAAAGACGACGTCGGTTCAGCCGCTTGGGACCCGGAAGGCGTCGTCCAGCGCGCGATCCGGCACATCAAACGAATGGCGCCGGATTTGCTCGTCGTTGCGGACACCTGCCTTTGCCAGTACACCGATCACGGCCATTGCGGCGTCGTACGGCCGGTGCGCGGTCGTCCGGAGCGGCTTGACGTCGCCAACGACGAATCGCTGGAGCTGCTCGCCAAGACGGCGGTATCTCAGGCGGAAGCCGGCGCGGACGTCGTCGCGCCGTCCAACATGATGGACGGATACGTCCTCGCCATCCGTCGCGCGTTAGACGTCGCCGGGTTCGAACACATTCCGATCATGGCCTACTCGGTGAAATACGCCTCGGCGTTTTACGGCCCGTTCCGGGAGGCTGCACATTCCGCTCCGGCATTTGGTGACCGAAGGACGTATCAAATGGACCCTGCGAACGTCCGGGAGGCATTGCGCGAGGCGCGCGAGGACGTCTTGGAAGGCGCCGATTTTCTGATGGTCAAGCCTGCGCTAGCGTATCTGGACGTCGTCCGTCTGTTGAGGGACACTTTCGATTTGCCGATCGTCGCCTACAACGTCAGCGGCGAGTACGCCATGGTCAAGGCGGCGGCGGCGCGCGGTTGGCTCGACGAGCGCGCGGTCGTTGTCGAAATGCTGACCGGCATGAAGCGCGCGGGCGCGGACATCATTTTGACGTACCATGCTAAAGATGTGGTAAAATGGATTCGATGACGGTCACGAGACTTAAAAAATAAGGAGTGAACGCCATGTCCGACAAACTGACGGAAAATTTGAACCGCCACCTGGCGAACTGGCTCGTGTTCGCGATGAAGCTGCGCCATTGCCATTGGTATGTCACCGGGCCGCACTTTTTCACGTTGCATGCGAAATTCGGCGAGCTGTACGCGGAGGCCGACCGTTATGCCGACGAGGTAGCGGAACGCATCCTCGCGCTGGGCGGCCGCCCGGTGTCGACGATGCAGGCGTGCCTCTCGCAGGCGGTCGTCGCGGAAGCGGTGCAGGGCTGGACCGCCGAGGCGATGGTCGGCGCGGTGCTGGAAGATTTGCGCCAGCTGGCGCTGGAGATGCGCCAGCTGGCGGGCGAAGCCGAGGGCGCCGGCGACGTGACGACGCACGATCTCGTCGCATCGATGCTCAACCGGACGGAAAAAGAAATGTGGATGCTTGGCGCGTTTCTCGGCCGTTGAGGGGCGCTTTGGTGCGCCGGTTGTCATACTTTTGTCGGAATCCGCCGCTTGCGGACGGTTGTTGGCCTCGCCGGATTCGGGCATAATGTTGGCAGGAAGATAAGGTCTGCACATGCTCCGTGCGAAGGAGAGCCATCCGGTGAGCGCATCCGAATTCAACGACACGTTTCTGAAGGCGTGCCGGCGCGAGCCGACGGATTACGCGCCCGTCTGGTTCATGCGGCAAGCCGGGCGGTACGACCCGGAATACCGGCGTCTGAAAGAAAGATACAGTTTGATGGACATTTGCCGCAACCCCGAGCTTGCGGCCGAGGTGACGGCGATGCCGGTCCGCAAGCTCGGCGTGGACGCGGCGATTTTGTATTCCGATATCATGAATCCGGTTTCCGCGCTGGGCGTCGCGTTTACGATCGTCAAAGACGTCGGCCCGGTCGTTCACCGGCCGGTGCGGACGGCGGACGACGTGCGGCGGTTGAGGCCGTTTTCGATCGACGGAGATCTGGAGCGGGTGCTGGATACGATTCGGATTCTCGACCGCGAGCTGCGCGTGCCGCTGATCGGGTTTGCGGGCGCGCCGTTTACGATCGCGAGTTACCTCGTCGAGGGCCGGCCGACGCGGCAATACTTGCGGACGAAGGCGATGATGTACGGAGCTCCGGACGTTTGGCGCGAACTGTTGGACAAGCTGGCCGACATGGCGGCGGGTTACCTGCGCGCACAACTGGAATGCGGCGCCGACGCCGTCCAGCTGTTCGACAGCTGGGCGGGCGCGTTGTCGCCGGCCGATTTTCGCGCATACGTTTTGCCGGCGGTGAGGAAAATTTTCGACCACCTCGCCGACTGCCCGCAGCCGAAAATTTATTATCCCGGTGTCGGTTCCGGCGAGCTTTTACCTGAGCTGCGCGGCCTCAAGTGCGACGTCGTGTCGGTCGACTGGCGCGTGTCGATCCGGGAGGCGCGGCGGCGGACGGGCGGCGGGTTTGCGGTGCAGGGCAACCTAGATCCGGCGGTGCTGCTTGCGCCTCTGGCGGTCGTCGAGCGGACGGCGGCGTCGATTATCGACGAAGGGTTGGAGGAACCGGGATTCGTGTTCAATCTCGGCCACGGTCTGTTTCCCGAGGCTCCTTTCGAACGCGTGCGCGAACTGGTCGCGTTCGTGCATGAGTATTCGCGGAAAAAAGCGGGCGCGCCCCGCATATCCGGATTACGGCAGGACGTTGTCGCGGTGAAACCGACGCGGGAGGTGGCGGGATGACGGCGCAACCGCAGGCGGACGAAGGCGTTCGTGCCGCGGCCGCGAACGCCGTCGGCGTGCTCGTCATGTCGTACGGTACGCCGGAAAGCATGGACGGCATTGAGGCGTATTATACCCACATCCGGCGCGGAAGGCCGCCGTCGCGCGAGCAGTTGGAAGAATTGACGGCGCGCTATGCGGCGATCGGCGGCGTCTTTCCGTTGCGGGAGCATACGAATCGGCAGGCGCAAGGGTTACTCGATACGCTTGCGCGGATGCGGCCGAAGATGTCGTTCGTCGGTTTTCAGGGGCTCAAGCATGCCCGCCCGTTCATCGAAGACGGCGTGCGTGCCGCGGCGGAACGCGGGCTTGCTCGGCTCGTCGGCGTGGTACTGGCGCCGCACTATTCCGCGATGAGCGTCGGCGAATACGTTGCGCGGGCGCGCCGGGAGGCGGAAGTGCGCGGCATCCGGGCGTCTTTCGTCGAGCAATATCATTTACATCCGAAGCTCGTCCGCGCTTTCGCCGAACGAGTGCGACGCGCCCTGGAGCGACATTTCGCCGGCGTGCCGCGCGAGCGAGTCCGCGTCGTGTTTACCGCGCACAGTTTGCCTGAGCGCATTTTGGCGGAAGGCGACCCGTATCCGCACCAGGTGGAAGAGACGGCGCGCGCGGTCGCGGAGGCGTCGGGCGTCGCGAATTGGGAAGTCGGCTGGCAAAGCGCCGGGCGGACGCCGGAGCCGTGGCTCGGGCCGGACATTCTCGACATTCTCGCCCGCATCCGCGCCGAAGGCGGCGAGGCGGTACTCGTCTGCCCGGTCGGGTTCGTCTCCGACCATCTCGAAGTGCTGTACGATCTCGACATCGAGGCGAAACGTCGGGCAGAAGAGCTCGGCATCCGTTTTGCGCGCACCGAATCGCTGAACGACGATCCGCTCTATCTGGAGACGCTGGCCGAATCCATCTTGTCGGTGTTAGAGGAGGCGCCGTGACGATGGCGGAAAACGGCGTCCGTCGCGTCGTCGTCGCCGGCGGCGGCATCACCGGGCTGAGCGCGGCCTATTATTTGAAAAAAGCGGCCGCTGCTCGCGGTTTGCCGCTCGAATTGACGCTCGTGGAGGCGGAAAACCGGCTCGGCGGCAAAATCGCGACGATGCGACTCGACGGGTTCGTGCTCGAGCGCGGGCCCGACTCGTTTCTTGCACGCAAGCCGGCGTTCGCCGAACTGGTGCGCGACCTCGGCCTGGGCGATCGATTGGTCGGCATCGACCCGGCCGCTTCGAGGACTTACGTGTTGATCGGCGGGCGATTGCGGGCGATGCCTCCGGGGCTTTCGCTCGGCGTTCCGACGCGCTTTCTGCCGTTTGCGTTCACT
This sequence comes from Candidatus Reconcilbacillus cellulovorans, assembly GCA_002507565.1. GTDB lineage: Bacteria > Bacillota > Bacilli > Paenibacillales > Reconciliibacillaceae > Reconciliibacillus > Reconciliibacillus cellulovorans. The sequence goes on along the minus strand of MOXJ01000006.1, from coordinate 47,318 downwards.
CCGCTTCTGACGCCCGCCGGCAAGCTGCGGGCGGCGCTCGATCTCGTGCTGCCGAGGCGAAAGAATGAGGACGACGAGCCGCTTGGGCGGTTTTTGTCGCGACGGCTCGGCCGGCAGGCGCTCGAGCGGATCGCCGAGCCGCTTCTTTCCGGCATTTACGCGGGAGACGTCGAACGGCTCAGCTTGGAAGCGACGTTTCCGCAATTTCGCGAGATGGAGCGTCGGTACGGCAGTCTCATCCGCGGCATGCGTGCGGCGCGCCGAACGGCTCAGGCGGCGCGCGGAGACGCGGAAGCCGCCGCATTTCTCACCGTCCGAGACGGCCTGGAGACAGTCGTGGAAGCGCTGGCGGAAAAGCTTTCTGTCGACCGGTTGTTGCTCGGCCGGCGCGTCGAAGCGTTGTTTGCGGCGGACGGTCTTTCCCATGCGGATCAAAGGATGTATCGCGTCCGGTTGGACGACGGCGGGGAGATCGACGCCGACGGCGTCTTGCTCGCGCTGCCGAACTTCGCCGTCGCCCGACTCGTCGGCGCTTTTTGTCCGTCTGCCGGTCGGCTTGCGGACACGCCCTACGCGTCGGTCGCCAATGTGGTGTTGATCTACCCGCCGGGCGTCAGGGCGCCGTTTGCCGACGGGTCCGGGTTCCTCGTGCCGAGAAGGGAGAAGCGGTTTATTACCGCTTGCACGTGGACGTCGGTGAAATGGCCGCATACCGCGCCGCCGGGACGGTTCGCCGCGCGTTGTTACGTGGGACGCCACGGCGACGAGGCATGGCGCGAACTCGATGACGGCGAGCTGGTCCGGTGCGTTTTGGGCGATCTGGCGGACATTGTCGGCCTGCGCGCGGAACCGGAACGAGCTGTCGTCACGCGCTGGACGGAGGCGATGCCGCAATATGCCGTCGGTCACGCGCGACTTGTCCTGGAGGCGAAGCGGCAGCTGGCCGAACGCTTGCCCGGCGTTTGGATCGCCGGTGCGGGGCTGGAAGGCGTCGGTCTGCCGGATTGCGTGCGCCAGGGGCGGCAAGCGGCGGAGCAGTTGGCCGACTGGCTGGCCGGCCGTCCGGGGGTTTTTTCGGCGGAGCAGTCGGCTGAACCGACGCAGAATGCGCCGACGTTCGGGAAAGGAGAGACGGAAGATGGCGTCCGTGCTTCGTTTTGAACGTTCGAAACGCGCATACCAAGAAGCGCTCGGCCTGATGCCGGGCGGCGTCAACAGTCCCGTCCGCGCTTTCCGCGCGGTCGGGGGTACGCCGTTTTTCGTCGAGCGCGGAGAAGGCGCTTACCTTTACGATATCGACGGCAACCGTTTTCTCGATTACGTCGGCTCGTGGGGGCCGCTCATCCTCGGGCACGCGCATCCGGAAGTCGTCGCGGCGATCCGGGAGACGGCAGGACGCGGCACGAGTTTCGGCGCGCCGACCGAGCTGGAGACGGAGATGGCGAAGCGGATCCGCTCGTTTTTGCCGTCGATCGAGATGGTACGGATGGTCAATTCCGGCACGGAGGCGGTGATGAGCGCGATTCGTCTTGCGCGCGGCTTTACGGGCCGGTCGAAGATCGTCAAGTTCGAGGGCTGTTACCACGGTCACGCCGATTCGCTGCTCATTCGGGCGGGATCCGGCGTCGCGACGCTCGGACTGCCGGACAGCCCTGGCGTGCCGGAAGACGTCGCCCGGCACACGATCGCCGTCCCGTTCAACGATCTGGAGGCGGTGCGCGAGGCGTTCCGACGGTACGGCGAACAGATCGCCGCCGTCGTCGTCGAGCCGGTGCCCGGCAATATGGGCGTCGTGCCGCCGAAGCCGGGGTTCTTGCAGGGTTTGCGCGACATCACGCGGCAATACGGCAGCCTGCTCGTGTTCGACGAGGTGATGACCGGCTTCCGCGTCGCGCCGGGCGGTGCGCAGGGACTCTACGGCGTAACGCCGGATCTGACGGCGCTCGGCAAAATCATCGGCGGCGGCCTGCCGGTCGGCGCGTACGGCGGGCGGCGCGACGTCATGGAGATGGTGGCGCCGTCCGGACCGGTCTATCAGGCGGGCACGCTGTCCGGCAATCCGGTGGCGATGGCCGCCGGCTGTGCGACGTTGCGCCTATTGGAGCAGCCGGGCATATATGAGCAGCTCGAAGGGTTGTCGGCGCGGTTGGCTGAAGGTTTGCTCGCCGCCGCGCGCGAATGCGGCGTTCCGGCGACGGTCAACCGGGTCGGGTCGATGCTGACGCTCTTTTTCACGGATGGGCCAGTCGTCGACTACGCGTCGGCGAAGCGGGCGGATACGTCGCGTTTTGCCCGGTTTTTCGCGGGCATGCTCGAACGCGGCGTGTTTTTGCCGCCGTCGCAGTTTGAGGCGATGTTCGTGTCGCTTTCGCACGGCGAAGCGGACATCGATGCGACGGTCGAGGCTGCGCGCGCGGCGTTGCGCGGGCTGAACGGCTGACGAGCGGCCCGGTCGAGGCCGAGCGGGATTCGGTGCGTTCGGGGCGATTCCTTCACAATGGAGGAATCGTCCCGATTTTTTTCGTCCACGCTGATCGTTCCTGCGGGAGTGCGTCGAAGATAAAATAACGCTTGGAGACGAACAGAAAGCGCATTCAAGCAGAGCAAAAGGCGGTGTTCGGACTTGCTGCGAAAAAAGGTTTCCGCCGCATTGGACAACCTCGGCGAAGCGCTCGGCGCCATCGGCGGCATCGCGACGTTCGTCATGGTTATATTCGTCACGTTCAACGTCTTAACGCGCAAATTGCTCAAGTGGTCGATGCCGGGCTTTTACGAAGTGCTTGGTCTGATCGGCGCGCTGTTTTATGGAGCCGGTATCGTCTATGCCGCCATCCGCGGAGACCATATCGTCACCCGTGTGCTCCTCGATCGTTTATCGGCGGGCAGAATGAAAACGGCATTGGTCCTTTTCAGTCGGATTGCCGTTTTGGTGATGTGCGGATGGTTGGTCGATGCCGGCTGGCGCGTAACGGCCGGCATGCTGGACGAACGCACGCTTGATTTGCGCATCCCAGTAGCGCCGTTTCGCTATTTTGTGGTTGCATCATTCGTTTTGTTAGCGCTGTTGATTCTGGGCGGTAAAGAGATCGGCTCGGACGACAAAAAGGTCGGGAAGGAGCTTTAAACGTGGATCCGATCGCAGTCGGCATCGTCGGAATGGCGGTCTTTTTGCTCTTGCTCGTCGTCGGTGTGCCGGTCGGCGTCGCGATGACGCTGGTCGGATTGGGCGGTTTTGCCTGGCTCGTCTCGTGGGAAGCGGCGGTCGGCAAGGCGGCGCTGATTCCGTTTACGACGGTGACGGATTACAATTTCGCTGTCGTGCCCGCTTTTATTTTAATGGCGCAAATTTTTAGTGTGACCGGTATGGGTTCTCGTCTTTATGATTTTTGTGAAAAATGGATTGGTTTTATGCGCGGCGGATTGGCGATGGCGACGATCTTCGCGGCGGCGATTTTTTCGGCGATCAGTTCGTCGACAATCGCCACGGTCGTGACGATCGGCGCGATCGCGATTCCGGAAATGATGCGCCGTCGGTACGACCCCGGATTCGCGGGTGCGACGGTAGCGGCTGCGGGAGGTCTCGGCATTTTGATCCCGCCGAGCTCGATTCTGATCCTGTATGGGTTGATGACGGAACAGTCGATCCGTGAACTTTTCCGGGCCGGGATCGTTCCAGGGGTGGCGTTGGCTGCGGCATATGCAATCGCCGTGGCGATCATCTGTCGAATGCGGCCTACGTATGCCGCCGCGGGCGTTCGCTATTCGATGAAGGAGAAATGGAAGGCGCTTCTCGGTGTATGGGAAACCATCCTGCTCATTCTTCTCACGCTTGGCGGCCTGTTCTCCGGTTGGTTCACGCCGACCGAAGCAGGGGCAGTGGGAGCAAGCGGCGCTATGTTCATTGGGCTGGCGCGGAGGAAGCTGACGTTTCCCGGCTTGATGCAGGCGCTGAAAGCCACGACGGCTAGCAGCGGCATGGTCGCCCTGATCTTGATCGGAGGCTTTCTGTTCAACTATTTCGTCGCCGTCACCGGCATGACCGAGGCGCTGATCGAAGCGGTCGAGTCGTTGAAAGTACCGGCGACAGTCGCGATGCTCGTCGTGACGCTAGCTTATCTTGTGCTCGGTACGTTCATGGATTCGCTGGCGATGTTGCTTTTGACGATCCCGTTTATGTTTCCGTTCGTTCAGTCGCTGGGTTACGATCCGATTTGGTTCGGCGTCTATGCCGTGATGGTGATGGAGATGGCCAATCTTTCGCCGCCGGTCGGCCTAAACGTCTTCGTCTTGTCCGGTCTTGTGCGCGATATGCCGCTCGAGGCGATTTTCCGGCGTGTGACGCCGTTTGTCCTTGCTCAGCTGGCCGTCACGCTGCTCATGATTTATTTTCCCGAGTTTGTGACGTTCGTGAATCATCGGCCTTGAAACAGGTATGGAGGTGATGGCGGGGAATCTTGTTCTCGTCGGCGTCGGTCATTTCTTTCGGTAAGAGTTATCTTGGAAGTTTTTTCCGGAGTTACTTTGAAGAAAAAAACGAGGGAGGTCGTCCGATCCGTCATGAGAAGCCGTAAAGTCGTTTTCCTCGTTCTGTCCGCGTTTGCGCTTGCGATGTTGGCCGCAAGCTGCGGTGGTTCCAAGTCCGAAAGCGGCGCTCAGCCTACCGGCGGAGGTTCCCCGGCCGCATCGGCTTCGCCGTCAACGTCGGCCGCGAAGCCGATCGAACTCAAGTACGCGACGTACATTTCCGCCAATCACTATCAGGCGGCGCTCGACAAACAGATGTTTCAGCGGATTGAAGAACAAACGAACGGCATGCTGAAATTCCAGCAATTTTACGACGGCACCCTGATCAAGCCGGAGGCGTGGTATCAGGAGCTGATCCGCGGCACCGCCGACATGGCGCAGGGCAACGTCGGTTCAGAGCGCGACCGGTTCGCCTTGCAGTACGCGACGGCCTTTTTTAACTACGGCATCACGGATTTGAAAGTGTTGCTCGAATTTACGCGCGACGTCTGGAACAACTCTCCCGAACTGAAAGAGGAATACAAGGAAGTCGTGCCGCATAGCCGGCTGACGGCTGGTCCGGCATACGTCCACACCGTCAAAAAGCCGATCCGGTCGGCGGAAGATTTCAAAGGACTCAACTTGCGCGTCGCCGACGAAACGTCGACGGAACTGGCGAAAGCGCTCGGCGCCAATCCGATCAAAATGCCGATTTCGGAAGTGTACAGCGCGCTGGAAAAAGGCACGATCGACGGCGTCATGACCGGCGCCGATCCGCTCAAGACGTTCCGGTTCGCCGAAGTGACGAAGTACAGCACGGCGCTGCCCTATTCGACGCCGTGGATCTGGTCGAAGCTGATCAACAAGAATTCTTACGACAAACTGCCGCCGGAATATCAGCGCGTCTTGACGGAAAGCGGCGCCTGGTGGGAAGATCGGCTTGTCGAAGAACTGAAAAAGCAGATCGACGCGGGGCTTCAGGCCGCGAAAGACCGCGGCAACGAGATCATCGAGCTGTCGCCCGCCGAACGACAGAAAATCGAGGGAGTCCTCGAGCAGATCGCCAAAAAGACCGCCGCCGATCTCGACGCCAAGGGGCTCAAGGGTACCGATCTGTTTAACCGCGCGCGGGAAATCGCGAAAAAAGTGTCGGGCCGATAAACGCCGGGTATGCCGGGATAGTCCGTAAGGAGTTCGCGGGAAGGAGAATCGCCTTGATTCTCCTTCTCTTTTTGTTTTATAGTGGGGCGGGGCGATTGCAATGAACTGGGAGCGCAAAGGCGAATGGGTCGCGTTCGGCCGGCCTGTCGAAATGCCGGACGCTTTTCTGAGACGCCTCTCCGCGTGCGGCGGGTTGCGCGTCGTCCGCAACAAGACGTGGTATCGGCTGTTTCCGCCGGAAGAGCCGCGGTTCGAACCGGCTTGGCGACATCCGGCGGAGCCGCTGTACGAGGACGATTTTTGCCTCGTCGTGTCGAAACCGGCCGGCATCCCGGTTCATCCGGCGCATCCCGGCCAGTCCGACACGCTCGCCCATCGCGTCGCCGCTTATTACGCGTTAACGGGGCAGGCGTGCGCCGTCCGGCATATCCATCGGCTGGACGCCGGAACGACGGGGCCGGTGCTGTACGCGAAGTGCGAATGGTCGCAGCTGTTGCTGGATGCCCGAATGCGGGAAAAGCGCATCGAACGCGTGTATGTGGCGGTCGTCCGCGGCCATGTGCGCCCGCCGAACGGCACGATCGACGCCCCGATTGGCCGCGACCGACGTCGTCCCGGCCTGCGCCGCGTTTCCCCGACCGGGAAACCGGCGAGAACCCATTACCGGACGCTGGAAACGTTCGGAGACATGTCGCTGCTCGAGCTGCGGTTGGAGACGGGGCGTACGCACCAAATCCGCGTCCATCTCAGCCATATCGGTCATCCGATTATCGGCGACGAAGCGTATGGAGGCCCCGACGCCGGCCTCGGCCGGCCGGCGCTGCACGGCACGTCGCTGTCGTTTCCGCACCCCGTCGGCGGAGACACCGTCGTCGTCGAAGCACCTCTTCCGAATGATTGGGAAATTTGGATGAGGCGTTTTCAAAGCGGATCCTTTCCGGGACAGGCATGACGAGGCCTTTTCGGCCGTATACATGATAAAGAATTACGCCGGAAAGGGGAGATTGGCCACGTGAATACACAACAGCCCGGTCTTCGTTTCGACATTTACGAACGCGTCGCTTTGGGTGCTTCGGCGTTGCGGGCGTCGGACTGGGATTCGTTCGAACTTACGCCCGACGTCTGCGTCGAGGTGACAGGCGGTCAGGCGACCGTCAAAGGAAGTCTTCTGCTGTCGGGCTATGCCGGCGGAGGAGAAGGGACGTTGCCGGTACCTCCGCTTAAACACCGCATTCCCGTCGAAATCACGATTCCGCTCGATCGAGTAACATCGCCGGAAGACGTTCGGGTGGAAGTCGAAACGTTCGACGTCGATTTCGCCGACGACCGCCATTTGAACGTCAGCGGCGTCTTGGCGTTGTACGGCGTCGATCTGACGGCGTCGGGCGGAAGCAGGTCCGCCGAAAAAAGCGAGGAAACACCGGCTGCAGAACCGGCCGATCACGAATCGTCGGTTGACGAAGCATCGGACGTGGAGTCGTCGAGCCGAGAGGTGCCGGACGACGGGGGGGAGGATGCGGCACATCCGGCACCGGACGACGAACGCAGCGTTCAGGCAGAGACGGACGACTCGACGGACCGTACCGCCGTTTCTTGTGAGCCGCAGGAAGCTGCAAACGAGTCTGTCGAGGCGCGTTCGCCGCTTTCATCCACGGTTTCTCCGATGGTCCGGCTGTCCGCCGCGTCCTGCAGCCTGGAACCGGACGATCGCTCTGTGGCCGACGCCCGTGTCGCCTCTTGCGGCGATTCGGAAGACCGTTCTGACGATTCCGCGGAGAAAACGGGTTGGGAGTGGAAAAAACGTTTTCTCGCCCGCGTGCCGGACGAACCGTCGTTTCGCCGCGTCCGCGTCTGCATCGTGCAAAGAGACGACACGCTCGAGTCGATCGCCGAAAAATACCGCGTTAAGCCGAACGACATTGCTTCGTACAATCGGCTGGAAGACTCCCGTTTGCGGGAAGGTCAAGTGTTGTACATTCCGGTGTCGTGAGACCGCAGGATCGGACGATCGTCACGCCCTAATATTTGTTGAGTAAAAATCCAATATAGATGAGAAACAACACGAACAGAACGATAATGTCGAGACTGGTTGGAATCAGCAGCGTACGCGCGAATTGCAAGCAAAGCAGCGGGAACACGACGCCGCGCACGTGATGCCGAATTCGCCACCACCAGCGTTCCACGGCGCACGACCCCCTTTCCCGTTCATTCTCATCGTATGTTATGGCCAGGGAGGCGTGGAACGGGTGAATGGCTGATTCTCGATGGCGATGTACGGCATCCGGGCTGCGCCGAAAACATTGACGGAACTTTCCCGAAACGGTATCATAAAAATGTCATGCGAAGTGCAGCCGCCTTCCGTTCGGTACCGGACGGAAGGCTTTTTCGATAGGGGTCGGGCATTCCAGGATAAGGCCCGGCTCTCGGACGAGGCCGAACGGGAGGTTCCGAACGAACGATGGCGAACACGTCGAACGCCGATGCTCCGGGCACCGCCATGCCGGCGGCTTACGATCCGAAGTCGGTCGAAGCGAAATGGTACGCATACTGGCTGAAAGGCGGCTACTTTCAAGCAGGGCGCAAAAGCGGCGCCAAGCCTTACACGATCGTGATTCCGCCGCCGAATGTAACCGGCAGCCTGCACATCGGACACGCACTCGATTTCACGCTGCAGGATATTTTGATCCGCTTCAAGCGGATGCAGGGATACGACGCCCTGTGGCTGCCCGGTACCGACCACGCCGGCATCGCGACGCAGACGAAAGTCGAGCAGATGTTGCGCGAGCGGGAGGGCCTGAGCCGTTACGACCTTGGTCGGGAGCGTTTTCTCGAGCGCGTCTGGCAGTGGAAGGAACAGTCGGCGAACACGATCCGCGAGCAATGGGCGAAAATGGGCTTTTCGCTCGACTATTCGCGCGAGCGCTTCACGCTGGACGAAGGCTTGTCCGCGGCGGTCCGCGAGGTGTTCGTCCGACTGTATGAAAAAGGGCTCATTTACCGCGGTAAGCGAATCATTAACTGGGACCCGGTTGCGCGCACGGCGCTGTCGGACATCGAGGTCGAATACCGCGAAGTCAAGGGCGCTCTCTACCATCTGAAATATCCGCTGAAAGACGGCGACGGGTTTATCGTCGTCGCGACGACGCGGCCGGAGACAATGCTCGGCGATACGGCGGTGGCGGTGCATCCCGACGACGAACGGTACCGACATCTGGTCGGCAAAACGGTCGTATTGCCCGTCGTCGGTCGCGAAATTCCCATTATCGCCGACGAGTACGTCGACAAGGAGTTCGGCAGCGGCGCGGTGAAAATTACGCCGGCGCACGATCCGAACGATTTCGAGGTCGGCCTGCGCCATAACCTGCCGCAGGTGCTCGTTATGGACGAAGCCGGCCGCATGAACGAAAACGCCGGGCCGTACCAAGGCCTCGACCGGTTCGAATGTCGAAAGAAACTGGTGGAAGATTTGCGGGCGCAAGGGGTGCTTCTTCGCGTCGAGGAGCACGTTCACATGGTCGGCCATAGCGACCGAAGCGGAGCGGTCGTAGAACCGATTTTGTCCACCCAGTGGTTCGTCCGCATGAAGCCGCTTGCGGAACGCGCCATCGAGGCGCAGCGGTCGGGCAAAGGCGTCCGGTTCGTGCCCGAGCGGTTTGAGAAAATCTATATGCACTGGATCGAAAACGTAAAAGACTGGTGTATTTCTCGACAACTCTGGTGGGGACATCGCATTCCGGCGTGGTATTGCGGCGATTGCGGCGAGATCACGGTCGCCCGCGGTGAGGTTCGGGCGTGTTCGAAGTGCGGAAGTGCCTCCGTAACGCAGGACGAGGACGTGCTCGACACGTGGTTCAGCTCCGCGCTCTGGCCGTTTTCGACGCTGGGATGGCCGGACGAAAGCGGCGACATGCGGCGGTATTATCCGACCGACGTGCTGGTGACCGGCTACGACATCATTTATTTCTGGGTAGCCCGTATGATTTTTACGGCTCTTGAATTCACCGGAACGATTCCGTTCCGGGACGTGCTGATCCACGGGCTCGTCCGCGACGCCGAGGGGCGGAAAATGTCGAAGTCGCTCGGCAACGGCGTCGACCCGCTCGACGTGATCGAGCGCTACGGCGCCGACGCGATGCGGTTCATGATTTCGACCGGCATCACGCCGGGGCAGGATTTGCGGTTCCGCTGGGAGCGGGTCGAACAGGCGCGCAATTTCGCCAACAAGATCTGGAACGCGGCACGGTTCGCGATCATGAACCTGGGCGACTTCACGCTGAGCGACCTTAGCTTGGGCGGCGGACTCGGCACGGCCGACCGCTGGATTTTGCACCGGCTCAACGAGACGGCGCGCGAGGTAACGCGCTTGCTCGACAAGTATGAGTTCGGCGAGGCGGGGCGGCTGCTTTACGATTTCATCTGGGACGATCTGTGTGACTGGTACATTGAGTTTTCCAAGCTGCCGCTGTACGGCGACGACGAGGAGGCGAAACGGCGCGCGCGTTCGGTGCTCGTCTACACACTCGACCGGGCGCTCCGCCTGATGCATCCGTTTATGCCGTTTTTGACGGAAGAAATCTGGCAACACCTTCCTCACGACGGCGAAACGATCATGCTGGCGGAATGGCCGGCGTATGATCCGGTGTTCGAGGCTCCCGACGCGGTTCGCGAGATGGACCTGCTGAAGGACGTCATCCGCGCCGTCCGCAACGTCCGCGCCGAAGTCGGCGTGTCGCCCGGAAAACCGGTGGCGCTTTGGATCAAGCCTTCCGACGACTGGACGAGGCGGACGCTCGAAGTGCACGAGGCGTATCTGCGCAAGTTCTGCAACACGTCGGAGCTGCGCATCGATCCGTCGGTTGCGGCGCCCGACAAGGCGATGACGGCGGTCGTGACGGGGGCCGAGCTTTATTTGCCGCTGTCCGGCCTGATCGACGTCGGCCAGGAGATCGAACGGCTCGAAAAAGAGCTGCGCCGGCTCGAAGCCGAAGTGGAGCGCGTCGAGCGAAAGCTGGCCAATGAACAGTTTCTCGCCAAGGCGCCGCAGGCGGTCGTCGAGGAAGAACGCGCCAAACACCGCGATTACGTCGAAAAGCGCGACAAGGTGCTCGCACGGCTGGCCGCGTTGCGAAAATGACGGCACACGGACGAATGACGGGAGTGGCGGGCCATGGACGGGCGTTCGTACAGGCGAGTGTTTTCTACCGTCGAAGAAGCGGTCGAATGGATCACGTCGCGGCAATCGCTCGGCATGCGTCCGGGGCTCCGCCGGATGCAATGGCTGATGGAGCGGCTCGACCATCCGGAGCGGCGGCTGCGCTATATCCACGTCGCCGGGACGAACGGTAAAGGATCGACGTGCGCGTTTCTTACCCATGTGCTGCGGCGCGCGGGTTACGACGTCGGGACGTTCACGTCGCCTTTTCTCGAGCGCTACCAGAATCGGATTCAGTACAACTTGCGCGACATCGAGGACGACGCGCTCGTCGAGCTCGCCGGCCGGTTGAAGCCGCTGGCCGACGAGCTGGAGCGGACCGAACTCGGGCCGCCGACGATGTTCGAGTTGTCGACGGCTCTCGCGATTTTGTACTACGCCACCGTCGTTTATCCCGATTACGTCGTCTGGGAAACGGGACTCGGCGGGCGGCTCGATTCAACCAATATCGTCGCGCCGGTCGCGACGGTCATTACGAACATCGGCCGCGACCACATGGACGTGCTCGGCGACACGATCGAGCAAATCGCGGCGGAGAAAGCCGGCATCATCAAAAACGGCGTGCCGCTCGTCACCGCCGTCGCGCAGCCGGAGGCGTTCGCCGTGATCGAGTCCGTCGCGCGCGAACGGAAGGCGCCGGTGTACCGGTTCGGCCGCGATTTTACGGTTGACGTCCGGTCTTCGGCGCTAAACGAGCAAGCCTTCGATTTTCACGGTCCATACCGGACGATACCGGATGTGCGCATTTCGATGAACGGTGCGCATCAGATCGCGAACGCGGCGGTCGCGCTGATGACGATCGAGGTGCTCCGGCAATACTTCGCGCTTGTCGTCGAGGATGAAGACCTGTATGCGGCGATGCGGGAGACGTTTTGGAAGGGACGGCTGGAGATGATTGAAGGCCCGCCTCGCGTCCTCTTGGACGGCGCCCACAATCCGGAAGGCGCGCAGGCGCTGGCGGACGCGCTCGGGTCGGTGTACCGCTATCGGCGGCTGAACGTGATGGTCGGCATGATGGCGGCAAAAGATCACGCGGAGTTTCTCCGGCGAATCGTGCCGCTGGCGGACGCCGTGATCGCGACCGAGCCGTCTTTTCGCAACCGGCTGGAAGCCGCCGCGTTGGCCGAACGGATCCGTCGCGCGGCGGACGAGACGGGCAAGTCCCTGGACGTCGTGACGGAGCCAGACTGGCGAGTGGCGCTGGAAAAACTCGTCCGAATGACGGGTCCGGACGATTTGGCGGTCGTCACCGGTTCGCTGTATCTAGTGTCGGACGCGCGCGCGGCCCTTCTGCGGTTGCCGGCGTCCGAGAAAGGTTGGTAAGGGGAGATGTCCATGAAAACGTTGAAAGCTGCGATTTTGGGCGCGGGTTTTATCGGACGGGCTCACCTCGAGGCCGTCCGCCGGCTCGGTTTCGTCGAAGTGGTCGCGATCGCCCAGAGCAGTGAGGCGCGGGCGAAGGAGCTGGCCAAGCAGCTGCATGTGCCGCGCGCGTATGGCGACTACCGCGACGTCCTGCGCGATCCAGACATCGACGTCATCCACAACTGCACGCCGAACCATCTGCATTACGCGATCAACAAAGCGGTGTTGGAACACGGCAAACATCTTTTGTCCGAGAAGCCGCTGACGATGACGAGCGCCGAGGCGCGCGATCTGTGGCAGACGGCGAAAGGCAAGCGGCTGGTCGCGGGCGTCAACTTCAACTACCGGCAGTTTCCGCTGGTGCAGCAGATGCGCGCCATGGTGCGCTCCGGCGAGCTGGGCGACGTGCGGATCGTGCGCGGCGAATATTTGCAGGACTGGCTGTTGTACGAGACCGATTACAACTGGCGGCTTGAACCGCAGTACGGCGGCTCGACGCGCGCGCTCGGCGACATCGGCTCGCACCTTATCGATCTCGCCCAGTATGTGTCGGGCAAGCGGATCGCGGAAGTGTTCGCCGACATGGCGACGGTCGTTCCCGTCCGGCTGAAGCCGAGAAGCGGGCGGTTGACGTTCGAGACCGGCGGGGCGGACGACGCCGAACCGGTAAAAGTGGACACGGAAGATTACAGTTCCGTGCTGGTCCGGTTCGACGACGGCACGCGCGGCGTGTTTACCGTATCGCAGGTGTCGCCGGGGCGCAAGAACGGCTTGGCGCTTTATCTGGACGGCTCGAAAGCGGCGTGCGGCTGGGAACAGGAACAGCCCGCGCGGCTTTGGATCGGCCGGCGCGACCGTGCGAACGAGACGCTGATGCGCGATCCGTCGCTCGTCGGCCGCGAGGTCGCTTCGTTCGTCCATTATCCCGGCGGACACGAGGAAGGGTGGGCCGACGCGCTGAAGAACATGATGCTGAATTTTTACCGCGCCGTCGCGGACGGGGCGGACGCGCCGCCGGATTCCGTCGCGTCGCTGGAAGAAGGGTACCGCGTCATGCTGGTGCTGGACGCGGTCGTGCGAAGCGCGAAGGAAGGCCGTTGGGTGAAGGTGGGGGAAGACGTGGCGTAAAATATAGGAAAACAGCCCGCGCGGGCGGGGAAAGGGGGCGCGGCCGCCCGTTTCGACCGGGCGGCCGCGCTCGTCGTCGTTTCCTCGGACTTTGCAGGTTCACCTGACGGGCAATTCCGGCTGCGCGGCGAACCAGACGTTGTTTACGCCCGCGCCTTTCATGTCGCCGGGCGCCTTGTCGTCGGCGAAGTAGTAGAGCGGCCAGCCGCGGTAGGTGATTTGTTTTGCGCCGTCCGGACGGACGAGCACGCCGACGTCAGCGGGATCGAGTTCGGCCGGCAAGTACAGGTTTTCGCGGTAAAAGATCGGCCATTTCTGCAGGCATGTCGCTTTACAGGCATCCAAATCCGCTGCGTCCCGCGCGAAGTAGTAGAGCGTCATACCCGCTTCGTCCGTCAACATCGCGCCATGGCCGTGGTCGACCACCCGGATGCCGGACGATGGAATCGCTCCCAGCTTGGCCGCGATCGACGGATCGAAAGCGGCCAACAGTTCGCCGACCGTTTTCATTCCCCCTTTTGGCTTGGCGCTCAACAACTCCACGAGCGCTCCAGCCAAATGCTTATTCCGCACTTTTGTCAGGCCGACCCTCGCGCCGATGCCGAGCGACCGCGCGAACGCCGGCACGTCTTCATAGCGGAAGTCGACGTCCTGCTTGTAGCCGAGCGTTTCCAACAACACTTTGTACAGCTGTTGTCCGGTGATGACCGCGAGCGGGTCGAACCGGTTGCCGCCGACTCCGGCCCAGCCGAGTTCGGGATGCGCTTTCAGATAGGCCAGAATCGCCCGACCGCCCGGCCAGACGAGACCGGCGTCGGCGAAATTGTCGGTGCTGCGGAATGAAAGCGCTTCCTGTTCAAGTCCTTTCAGCCGCAAAAACAGGATGGCCGCCTGAAGACGCGTCGTTTCTTTCTCCCAGTAGGCGGCGGTCAGCCCGTTTTCGTCGCCCTGCAACACGCCGGCTTCCGCGACGAGCTGGCGGTCGGATACGATCCGAACGCCGCCGTCGGCTGCGGGAACGACCGCCGAAAACACCGCTGCGGACAAAAAGGCAAAAGCGGCGATCAGGAAGACGACGACCGACATTCCGAATTTCGTTTTCATGCCCCGTGCTCCTTTCTGAGAAACGGTGACGATCTCCATTTATTATAAACGATTGAATCGACATTGCGGTTTGATCCGGCCCGTTTTCCGATATGGAAGACGAAAATCCGGATCTTTTTTCGTGCACCGTGAACGTTCAGGCGCGGCGACGCGCGGGCTTATAATGGAGGCGAAACGCAGGGATGAAGGAGAGTCGGATGGAGATGGGCAAACGAACGATCGGCGTCGTCGGCGCCGGCACAATGGGCAGCGGCATCGCTCAGCTTGCGGCGGAACGCGGGTTTCAGGTGTTGCTGTTCGACGTGGACAAATCGCAGCTGGAGAAAGCGTTTAAGCGAATGGAATCGTTTCTGGAACGAAACGTGCAAAAAGGCCGAATGGCCGAAACCGAAAAGGAAATGGCGCTGGCCCGCGTTCAGACGACGACGGAACTGGATCGGTTCCAGCAGGCCGACGTCATCATCGAGGCAGTTGTAGAAAAAATGGACGTCAAAAAAGACGTGTTCGCCCGGCTAGACCGGATTGCGCGGCCGGAAACGCTGTTCGCAACGAATACGTCGTCGCTGTCGATTACGGAACTGGCGGAAGCGACGACCCGGCAGGACCGGTTCGCCGGTATGCATTTTTTCAATCCGGCTCCCGTGATGAAGCTGGTCGAGGTCGTACGAGGCCTTAAGACGAGCGACTCGACGGTCGAGGCGCTCATGGCGCTTGCGCGCGAGCTCGGCAAGGAACCGATCGAGGTGAAGAAAGATTCGCCGGGATTTATTGTCAACCGCGTCATGATTCCGCAGTTCATCGAAGCGATCCGGCTTGTCGAAGAAGGGGTGGCGACGCCGGAAGACGTCGACAAGGCGGTCCGGCTCGGTCTGAATTATCCGATGGGCCCGTTCGAGCTGCAGGATTTCGCGGGTGTGGACATCGGCCTGTACGTGATGGACTATTTCTACCAGGAATTCCGCGACGACCGGTTTGCGGCTCCGCTGTCGCTCAGGCGGCTCGTCCGCGCAGGACGGCTCGGCAGGAAAACCGGCGCCGGATGGTATGATTACGGGACACAAGACAAGTAACAGGAGAGAGATGCAGATATGGAAACCTTGGAATGGAGTCTTGAGAACCGCGTGGCGACGATATATCTGAACCGTCCGCCCGTCAACGCGCTCAACCGAAGATTGTTCGAGGAACTGTACGAACTGCTCGAACAGATCGAGTCGAACGACGAGGT
The DNA here is from genome assembly GCA_002507565.1 of Candidatus Reconcilbacillus cellulovorans. GTDB lineage: Bacteria > Bacillota > Bacilli > Paenibacillales > Reconciliibacillaceae > Reconciliibacillus > Reconciliibacillus cellulovorans. The sequence goes on along the minus strand of MOXJ01000006.1, from coordinate 31,620 downwards.
CAAAGCCGTCATCCTAACGGCAAAAGGCGACCGCGCGTTCGCGGCCGGTGCGGACATCCGCGAAATGGCCGATCTCGACGCGCGCGGCATGGAACAGATGAACCGGCTGTCCAGGCGGACGTTCGACATGCTGGAGAACTTATCCAAGCCTGTCGTCGCCGGAATTAACGGCCTTGCGCTCGGCGGCGGTTGCGAACTGGCGCTGTGTTGCGATTTTCGCATCTGTTCCGAGCACGCCAAGATCGGCCTGCCGGAAGTGACGCTGGCCATCATGCCGGGCGGCGGCGGAACCCAGCGACTGCAAAGACTGATCGGTCAGGCGAAAGCGAAAGAAATGCTCTATTTCGGAGACGCCGTGTCCGCCGACGAGGCGTACCGGATCGGGCTGGTCAACCGCGTCGTTCCGCCCGAAAAGCTTTTGGAAACGTGTGTCGAATGGGCAGAAAAACTTGCCGCCAAGCCGGCCGTCGCACTCCGCATGATCAAGCGGTCGGTCAACGCTGGCGCGAACCTCGACTTATGCAGTGCGCTGACGTTTGAATCGGCCTGTTTCGGAAACGTTTTCGCAACTGAAGACCGGAAAGAAGGCATGGCGGCGTTCGTCGAAAAACGCAAGCCCGTCTTCGCCGATCGTTGACGGGCGCGTCCAAAACGCAAGAAATGGGGGAACGTACAATGAGCCGTCAACCGCACCAGCCGGTACTGGTCGTCGGGGCCGGTCCCGTCGGCATGACCGCGGCGCTGGCGCTCCGCAGTGTCGGTCTGCCCGCCGTCGTCCTGGAAGCGGAGCCGGAAGGAAGACAGCGGCCCGGCAGCCGGGCGATCTACATCCACAACGCGACGCTTTCGCTGCTCGAACAAATTTCACCCGGCCTCGGGTTCGCGATGGCGCGGCGCGGCGTGACGTGGCAGGTGAAGCGAACGTTTTACCGTGGGAAAGAAGTTTACGTCCGCCGCTATCCCGCGCCGAATCCGGACGAGCTGCCGGCGTTTGCGAGCCTGTCGCAGGTCGAGATCGAGCGGCTGATGTACGAGGCGTGCCGAAACGCCGGCGTTCAGTTCGTCTGGAACGCACCGGTCGTCGACGTCCGATCGGATGAAGCCGGCGTCGAACTGGCGACTTCGTCGGGCGACGTGTGGACGGCTGATTATGTGATCGGTGCCGACGGCGCACGGTCGACCGTCCGTCGCTCGGTCGGGATCGAGCTGGAGGGGCCGCGGTCGCGCGACTTTTTCATCGTCGTCGATGTCGCCGAAGACGAGGCGGACCCGATGCCGATCGAACGGGTGTTCCATTACGAACACCCCGCGATGGGCGGCCGCAACGTCTTGTATGTGCCGTTCGCCGGAGGATGGCGGATCGACCTACAGCTTCTTGACGGCGACGATCCCGAACAGTTCGGCACGGTCGAAGGCGTGAAGGGATGGCTTCCGAACGTGCTTCACCGGAAGTACGCGGAGCGCATCACATGGGTGTCTGTTTATCAGTTTTACCAAGTGGTTGCATCCTCGTTTACGGACCGACACCGCCGCGTGCTGCTGGCGGGCGAAGCGGCTCACCTGTTCGCACCGTTCGGCGCGCGCGGCCTGAATTCCGGTGTTCCCGACGCGCTTTTGGCCGCCAGGGGCATCCGCGCGGCGCTGGAAGCCCGGGACGCTGCGGAGCGGGCGCGCGCGATCGAAGCCGCGGCCGAAGAGCGGCGGGCGGCCGCCTGCTACAACCGGGACGCGGCCGGCATCGCTCTCGAACATATGCGCAACGACAATCCCTATACGAAACTGAAACGCGAACTGGCGGCGTCGCTGTCGTTTCTTGTCCCGAAACTCGGTCGGTGGCTCGACGAAGGGCCGTACGGCCCGAGACAGGGTCCGGCTAACGTGTCGACCAAATATTGACGGATGGAGGGAGGCGCCTTGAACGCCCACGAGCTGCTGGAACTCGCCGTGCGCGCCGTCCCGGACAAAGAGGCACTGTATGACCGGACGAGACGGCTGTCCTATCGCGAGTTGGGCGAAGAAGTCGGGCATGCCGCGGCGGCGCTGCGCACGCTCGGCGTCCGACAGGGCGATCGCGTCGGCGTCGCGCTGCCGAACTGGAGCGAGGCGGTCGCTCTGTATTTCGCCGTTTCTCGCATCGGCGCCGTGCTTGTGCCGTTTAATCCGCGGTACAGGACGAACGAGGTGCGGCACATTTTGCGGCATTCCGGCGTCCGCGTCCTGTTCGTCTGCGAAGAAAACGCCGCCGTCGCGCTCGAATCGGCGCCGCCCGGCTTGGAGACGGTGACCGTCCGCTTTCGGCAGAACGGGCTGGCGTCATACGACGGCTTGCTCGCGGATTCCCGTCGCGTGCCGGAGCCGGAGCCCGTGCCGGCGTCGGAGGACGACGTCTTCTGCATGCTGTATACGTCTGGCACGACGGGCGTGCCGAAAGGTGCGCTCGTGACGCATCGGTGCGTCGTCCGGTCCGGACGGACGATCGCGGCGGCGACGCGATGCGGGGAAGACGACGTGTTTTTGATCGTCGCTCCGATTTTTCACGTTTTCGGGATGGCGTGCAATTTGATGGCCGCCGTCGCCTGTCGGGCGAAAATGGTGCTGCTCGACCGATTCAAGGCGATCGACGCTTTGCGGCTGATCGAACAGGAGCGCGTCACCGTCCAGCACGCCGTGCCGACGATGCTTAACCTGGAGTTGAAGTGTCCGGAGTTCGATTCGTTCGATTTGTCTTCCTTGCGCGTCGGCATGACCGGCGCCTCCCCCTGCCCGCCGGAGACGATCCGCGGCGTGACGGAAAAAATGGGCATGCGCCTCCTGATTTCGTACGGCACGACCGAGACCGGCACGGTGACGATCACGGAATACGACGAGCGCGAAGACCGGCTTTACAACTCGGTCGGCAAAGCGGTCGAAGGCGTGGAAGTGCGGATCGTGGACGACGCGCGCCGGCCGGTTGCGCTGGGCGAGGTCGGGGAAATCGCCTGCCGCGGCTTCGGCGTCATGAAAGGATACGACGGCATGCCGGAGCAGACGCGCGAAGTGCTGGACGAAGCGGGCTGGTATTACACCGGCGATCTCGGCCGAATGGATGAAGACGGCTACGTGTATTACATGGGGCGGAAAAAAGAACTGATCATCCGCGGCGGCTACAACATTTATCCGCAGGAACTCGAAGGGCTGCTCATGCAGCATCCGAAAGTCCTGGAATGCGCCGTCGTCGGTCTACCCGATCCGGTAATGGGCGAAATCGTGTGCGCCGCCGTGCGGCTGCGCCCGGGCGAGTCGGCGACGGAAGATGAACTGGTCGACTATCTGAAAGGGCAAGTCGCCGATTACAAGCTGCCGTCGAAAGTGGTGTTCGTCGACGAATTTCCGGCGACGGCGAGCGGGAAAATCCAAAAAACGCAGCTCCGCGAGCTGATCATGGCAGGTGGGCGTTCGGAATGAAACTGGTGACGTTTCAGCAGGCGGGTTTCAACCGCGTCGGAAGCGTTTTCGGCGACCGCGTCGTCGATCTGCACGAGGCGTGCGCGGCGATGTTCCGCGAGCAGGGGAAAGTTCGTTACCGGCAGCTGGCCGAAGCTTACGTGCCGGCCGACATGATCGGCCTCCTGGAAGGCGGCGCGGAAAGCCTCGAAGCGGCCGAACGGGCGGCGGAGTTCGCCTTGGCCCGTCCCGAAACGGGCGACGGGCGCCGGCTCGTCTATCGGCTCGACGAAGTGCGGCTGGAGGCGCCGATTCCAAAGCCGGGAAAAATCATTTGCGTCGGTCACAATTACCGGGAACACATTTTAGAAATGAAAAGAGAAATACCAAAATATCCCGTAATTTTTGCTAAATTTTCAAATACTGTGCGCGGGCCGCAGGACGACATTCCGTACCCCGCCGCGACCGCCGAACTCGACTATGAAGCGGAATTCGCCTTCGTGATCGGGAAAAAGGCGACGGGCGTCCGGCGCGAGGACGCTTTGGCATATGTAGCCGGTTATACGATCGCCAACGATGTTTCCTGCCGCGATCTGCAGCGCCGGACGATCCAATGGCTGCAGGGCAAGACGGTCGACGGCACGCTGCCGACGGGACCGTGGCTGGTGACGGCGGACGAGATTCCCGATCCGTCCGGGCTCGACATCGAGCTTCGGGTCAACGGCGAGCTGCGGCAGAAATCGAACACGGCCAACCTGGTTTTCGACGTGCCGTTTCTCGTCGAATTTCTGTCCGGCCTCATGACGCTCGAGCCCGGCGACCTCGTCTGTACGGGCACGCCGGGCGGCGTCGGAGCGGCGATGAACCCGCCGGTGTTTTTAAAGCCAGGCGACGTGGTTCGTATCGACATCGAGCGCATCGGCACGCTGGAAAATCGCGTGACTTCCGCGACCGGAGGGGGGAGGTGATCGGACGTGAGCGGAAAAGACCGGGTTCGGTCGTATGCGGAGCAAGTGGCGGACAAGGCGGAACAGATGATCGCCCTCGTGTGCGGCATTCCGGAAGATCGGCTGCGAAAGAAGCCTGCCCCCGATTCGTGGTCGGCGATGGAAGTCCTGTGCCACGTCGAGGAAGCGCTTCGGTACTGGCGCGAGGAACTGCTTCGCGTCGTGCGTGCGGGAGGCGGAACGTGGGGACGGACGCTGCAGCACGAAGGGCGTCTGCGCGCGGTCGCCGAAGCCGACAACCGCCGCCCCGGGGAGGTGATCGACGGCATCCGCACGGAGGCTCGGGCGACGAGCGAAGCGTTGCTTACGCTTTCCGACGCGGATCTCGAACTGGAGGCTCCGCACGTCAATCCGAAGTTCGGCGTCAAGCCGATGTCGTTCTTGCTCGACCATTTCGTCGTGGAACATCTCGACATCCACATCCGGCAAATCCGGCGGGCGCTCGACGCCTGACGCCGAAGGCCGGAGGCGCGAAGAATGGAGGAGAGCGACCCATGGAAATGCAAGCGTTTTTCCAAAGCCGAGAAGTGATGGAGTTTTCCCGAGAGCTCGAACGGCTGAACCTCGGCCCGCTCTGGCACGCGATTCCGGAGTTGATGCCCCGCGAACCGAAGCCGCAGGCGGTCCCGTATTTATGGAAATGGGAGCTTTTACACAAGAAGCTGATGGAGGCGACGCAGATTTTTACGCCAGAGCGCGGCGGGGAGCGGCGGGCGATTTATATCCAGAATCCGGGACTCGCTTGGAAAAAACCGTGGGGATGGGCTTCGGCGACGCCGACGCTGTACGCGGCCGTCCAGCTCATTTTGCCTGGTGAGACGGCGCCGTCGCATCGTCATTCACAAAGCGCGATGCGGTTCATTTCCCGCGGAAAAGGCGCCTATACGATCGTACAAGGCGAGCGGCTGTTCATGGAGGAAGGCGATTTTCTGACGACGCCGGCCGGACTTTGGCACGGGCATTCGCATCCCGGCGACGAGCCGATGTTCTGGATCGACTGTCTCGACATTCCGTTCATCTATGCGGTCGACGGAACATTTTTCGAGCCGTATCCCGACCAGCTGCAACAGCCGGAGCGTCCCGACAACTACTCGGCCAGACGGTACGCCGGCGGCATGGTGCGGCCGATTTCCGACCGGACGCCGAAGACGGCGCCGCTGGGATTATTCAAGTGGCAGCGTACGGCGGAAGCCATCGAGTCGCTTCAGGAATTGGAAATCGACGAATGCGACGGCGTCGCGGTCGAATACATCAACCCGTCCACGGCGCAAAACCCGACTCCGAACATCGCGGCCTGGATGCAGAAATTGCCGGTCGGTTTTCACGGCAAGGCGCATCGTCATACTCACTCGACGATTTACCACGTGTTCCGCGGCAGTGGGTATACCGTTATTGGCGGCGTCCGGTTCGACTGGAGCCGCGGCGACCTGTTCGTCGTTCCGGCGTGGACGTGGCACGAACATGCCAACACCGGATCGGAAGACGCTTATCTGTTTTCGGCGAGCGACCTGCCGATTATGGAAAAGCTCAATCTGGAACGCCAGGAGCGATATGAGGCCGACGGAGGACATCAGACCGTCAAAGACGTTTTTCAGCCGATTTTGCCGTAATTCCGAACGTCCGAAGGCAGGGGGCCGGCCATGGCGCGGACGGATCTGGCGGGCCGCGTTGTCGTGATCACCGGCGGCGCCGGCGGGATCGGGCGGGCGACGGCGGAATATTTACTCGTTCGCGGCGCGTGCGTGACGATTGCAGACATCGATGCAGAGCGGCTTGAAGCGGCTCGGACGTCGCTTGCCGCCTACGACGGGCGGCTTCTCGCAATGAAAGAAACAGTCGCGACGCCGCTCGGGGCACGGCGAATCGTCGAAGAGACCGTCGCCCGGTTCGGTGCGGTAGACGCCCTGGTCAACAATGCGGCCGTCGTGCGCGACGACTGGCTCGTCCGAATGACGGACGAGGCGTTCGACGAAGTGATCGACACGAACTTAAAAGGCGCGTTCTTCTGCGCGCGGGCGGCCGTTCCGCACATGATCGCCCGCGGCGGCGGAAGTATCGTCAACATGGTCGCGGCGTCCGGGCTTACCGGCAATCCCGGGCAGACGAACTACGCCGCCGCCAAGGGCGGACTCGTCGCGATGACGCTGACATGGAGCGCAGAACTGAAAAAGTACGGCATCGCGGTCAACGCCGTGATTCCCGCCGCCTGGACCGCCATGTCGGAACGCATTCCGCCGCACGTGCTGGTGAAGCTCGTCGGCGAGGAACATGCGGCGTTCATGCGGCGCAGAAGGCCGGAACAAGTCGCGCCGCTCGTCGCGTACTTGATCTCCGGCGAAGCGCGCGGTGTAAGCGGCCAATGCTTTTTTATCGGCGGTAATCGTCTCTCCGTGTGGCGGTTCGCGCAACCTGCGTTCGAAGCCGAAGCACGCGGCGAAAGCTGGACGGAACAGGAAATCGCGGACTTGGTTGCAGCGAATCCGGACCTGCTTCAGCAGCCATATCGGTCCATTTTGTGAAACACTTTTCCGTTGCCGCGTTCCGACGGACAAGTATGATGGGATTAAAACCACCGAAGTGGGGCGAGGCGCGATGGACGCGCTGAAGGAACGGCAGCTGATGGACAAAATCGAATCCCATCTGCGCAAGACGGCGCGGCGGATGGTCCAGTTCGATTCGCTGGACGAAACAGTGCAGTATTTGATCGATTCGTTCTGCAACCAGTTCCCTTGCGATTACGTCGCCATCTGTCTCAAAAACGAAGGGACGCTCGCGCCCGTCGCCGTGCGCGGCAAGGCCGAGCGTCTCGACGGGCAGTTCCCGATTGCGATCGACCGCGTGCTGCCGCGCGTGCTGGAAGAGCCGCTCTGTTCGTTCGACGCCGTGGACGGCAAGGAGCGATGCGCGTTTTTGTCGAGGTTGGAAGAAGAGAAATTCCAGACATGGTTTACCGTTCCAATCCGCTCCGAAAACGACGCCGATCTCGGACTGTGCGTCATCGGCTTCCGCACGTTCGTGCCGCTCGTTCTGGAAGCGGGCAAACTGTTCGAGGAATACGGCAAGGATATTGCGACCGCGCTGACGCTCGTCCGCCGCAAAGAACAGGAACTGAACAAAATTCGCGGCTTGGAATGGCTGAAAGAAAACGTCTATGTCGGCGGCGCGTCGTTGGAGCAGATCGTCGCCAACGCCGTGGAGCGGGCCGGCAGGGGAACTAACGCCAAGGCGGTGTTTTTGTACCTGTACGACGAACGGACGAACTGTCTCGTGCTGCATCCGCCGGTTTTCGGGGAAAACGACGCGCCGGAGCGGATCGACCTGAAGGACGAATACGACTTGCGGGCGTTTTTTCCGTATCTCGAAAAGCCGGGCGGACGCGAAACGACGATCCCGCTTATGGTCAACCTGAAAATGATCGGCGTCCTGCATGCGGTCGCCCGCGACGGCGCCGCGTTCGCGAAAGACCAACTCGATTTTTTGCAGTTTATCTCAAGCTACGTGTCGGCGTTGATCGAAAACGCGAAGCTTTACCGCGACGAGCGAGAGGGCAAGGAGCGGCTCGAACAGTTGATGGCCCGCCAACAGGAGCTCGTCAAACAGACGGTGGAAAACGAAGGGTTCGACAACATCGCCGGTATGCTGTCCCGCATGCTGGGCGCTCCGGTATGGCTGTTCGACCGGTTTTTCCATCTACTGTTCTGCCACGGAGCGGACGACGGCATCCGCCGGTCAGTCGTCCAGGCGGTGGTCGGCCAAAGGCGACGGCTTCGCGAGGGGTTGCAGACCGAATATTGGCTGGCCGTTGACGGCAACGGCGAGATCGGCGTCTTCCGCATTACGGCCGGCCCGGACACGCTGGGGTATCTTGCGATTCTGCTTCCGAAAGACCGGCTGGACGTCGTGCTGCGGATGACCGTCCACCACGCGCTGAACGTGTTCGCCGTCCAGTTCATCAAACAGCGGCTCGTGCTCGACGTCCGGGAACAAGTCAAGGACAGTTTTTTCAGTCAGTGGCTTGAAGGCGGGCGGACGGCCGGCGACGAGATTTTGCGGTACGCGCATTTGTTCGACTGGGACGTGTCGCAGCCGCACGTCGTCGGCGCGCTGGCGTTCGAGCCCGCGGGGGGGCCTGACGGGGAAGGCGACAATTTGTTCGAGATTGAAGAGGCGCGGAACCGGATTTGGGACCGGCTGCGCGATTATTTGCGCCGACGGGAGCCCGGGGTGCTTTTGACGCGAAAGGACGCCAATTTCGTCGTGATCGTTCCGGCGGACCGGGCAAAGGAATCGTTCCGCGACAAGTTTTGCGACCGCGCGGAACGGTTCGCCCGCGAAGAGCTCACCGGCTTCCGCGTCTATCTCGGCGTCAGCCAGGAAGCGCGCCGCATCGAAGATTATCCGCTTTGTTACCGGCAGGCTCACCAGACTCTGGCTTTGTTGCGTAACCGATTCCGTGAACGCCGGCATATGGCGTTTGACGAGCTCGGCGCCTATGCGGTGTTGTACCGGCTCGACGATCCCGGTCTTGCTTCCTTGTTTATAAAATCGTATCTGGATCCTCTTTTGAATTACGGAAAAGGAAAAAGTACCGATCTGTTTGAAACGCTTCGCGTTTATCTACAGACGAACGGCAATATCAAGGAGACGGCCGAGCGGCTGTTCATTCATCGCAGTTCGCTCAAATACCGCTTGGAAAAAATCCGCGAGGTACTCGACCGCGATATCGACGACGCGGAGCAGAGGTTCAACTTGATGCTTGCATACAAACTCCACGATTTGTTCGGAGACGGTCCGTAAAAAAGGGATGGGAACCATGCTCGAATACGTTTTGGAATTCCGCGTTCGGTTCGGGGAAACGGATGCGGCCGGCATTGTGTTTTACCCGAACTATTACAAATGGATGGACGAAGGCACGCATGCCTTGATGGAAAAAGCCGGTTTTCCGACGCGCCGGCTGCTAAATGAACGCGCCGGTTTTCCGCTCGTCGAGGCGCTTTGCCGTTTCCGCCGCCCGCTTTCGTTCGGCGACCGCATTCGCCTCGTGTCGCGCGTGGAAGAAGTGCGCAACAAGTCGATGCGCGTTTCACACGCTTTTTATCGGGAAGGGGAACTCGTTGCGGAAGGATACGAGGTGCGGGCGTGGATCCGCGGCATCGGCGGACAAATCGCGTCGGAACCGATTCCGGACGAAATCCGCCGAGCACTTCTGGGCGAAGGGGGAACCATCCGTGCATCCGACGAATGAAACGACCGACAAATGGGCGTCGATCCGGTGGTTTTCGTCCGTCGGCAGCGTCTTGCGGCGTAAGGAGGCGGAGCGGTCCGCGCGTGAATTCGCCGCAAGGGCCGGCGTGAAGGAAGTTCGCCTTGAATGGGCGGCGGCCGCGGCTGTCGTCGATTTGGTGAAAGATGTTGCAATGATGGAAAGTCCGCTCTGGGCCTTCCTGTCCGGCGTTCCGAACCGGATCCGGCAGGCGGCGGACGCGTCCGGCCGGTTCGAAACGCTGATCGGGATTTTGGAAGACGGCGCGGCGGAATGGTTTCACGCCGTGTTCGACGGCGCCTATACGGTTTTCGCGCCGTACGGCGACGAGGCGGTCCGTCTGGCCGTCGGTGCGGCGCTTTATTTCGCCGCGCTGGCGACGGCGTGGGAGGAAGCCGTCGGCGACGCGGAGCCGAATCCTGTTGAACCGGCGATGGACATCTTTGCATGCGGCCATTGGCCGGTCGGCATGATCGGAGATTGTCTTTACCTCGTGTGAGACCCGCGCGAAGGGGGGAGGACCGTGCCGGCGACGCACAAGGCTGGACACCGCGCCATTTTCCGACTGGAGATCGATCAAGGCGTTTCGTTTTACGAAGTCGTGTCAGTGCTTCACGAGGCGGGAGCGGACGTCGTGGCGGTCGACATGATTCGTTCCTCGCGCGACGCCACCGTACGCGACATTACCGTCGACCTGGCCGACGAAACTCATCAGGAGCGGTTGGCACGCCGGCTGTCCGACTGCCCGGGCGTCAAGCTGCTGCAGGTGTCCGACCAGGTATTCCTGCTTCATCTCGGCGGTAAAATTGAGACGAAGCTGAAGGTGCCGATCAAAAACCGCGACGATCTGTCGCGCGTCTACACGCCGGGCGTTGCTCGCGTCTGTCTGGCGATTCGCGACGATCCGGCCAAGGCATATACGCTGACGATCAAACGCAACACCGTCGCCGTCGTGACCGACGGAACGGCCGTGCTCGGACTCGGCGACATCGGGCCGCTGGCCGCCATGCCGGTCATGGAAGGCAAGGCGATGATCTTCAAACAGATGGCGGACGTCGACGCGTTTCCGATCTGTCTCGATACGAAAGATCCCGACGAGATCGTCAGGATCGTCAAAGCGATCGCCCCGGCGTTCGGCGGCATCAATCTGGAGGACATTTCGTCGCCGCGCTGTTTCGAGATCGAGGAGCGGCTTAAGCGCGAACTGGACATTCCGGTTTTCCACGACGACCAGCACGGTACGGCCGTCGTCATGTTGGCCGGTCTCATCAACGCGTTGAAAATTGTCGGCAAAAAAATGGAAGATCTCCGCGTCGTCGTCTGCGGCGTCGGCGCGGCAGGCGTGGCGTGCACAAAAATTTTGCAGGCGGCCGGCGTCCGCAACATCGTCGGTGTGACGCGGTCGGGCGCGATCCACGGCGGTGAAAAGTATGACAACCCCATTTACGCCTGGTACGCGCAGAATACGAATCCGGAAGGACGTCGGGGAACGCTGTCGGACGTCATCGAGGGAGCGGACGTGTTCATCGGTGTGTCGGGGCCGGGCGTACTTCGTCCGGAGGACATCCAGAAAATGGCGCGCGATCCGATCGTGTTCGCGATGGCCAATCCGGTACCGGAAATTATGCCGGAAGAGGCCGCTCCTTACGTCCGCATCATGGCGACCGGGCGGTCCGATTATCCGAACCAGATCAACAACGCGCTCTGTTTTCCGGGTATTTTTCGGGGCGCGCTCGACTGTCGGGCGACGGAAATCAACGAAGAAATGAAGCTTGCGGCGGCGCATGCCATCGCGTCGATCATCACCGACCGCGAGCTGCACGAGCAATACATCATTCCGAGTGTCTTCAACCGGAAAGTCGTCGAGCAAGTCCGCCTTCACGTCATCCGCGCGGCGATCGAGACGGGGGTGGCGAAACGGATTCCGCGTGATCTGAACGGCGAGGACGACGGCGATGGACAGGATGACCGCTGAAGAGACGGCGATTCGTCTGCAATGGACGATTTGCGCGTCTCTTTTTCACTCGGCGCGGACGTTTCGCGTTCGAACCGCTGGTTTTAGAATGAAACCAAAACACGATCGGGCGAGGGGGCATGGGCATGACCGATGCGGTGATTATCGACGGTGCGCGGACGCCGTTCGGTAAATTCGGCGGATCGCTGAAAGACGTATCGGCGACTGATCTCGGCGTTGCGGCGGCCAAAGCTGCGCTTCAGCGTTCGAACCTCGAAGCGGGGGACATCGAACATGTGGTGTTCGGCAATGTCATTCAGTCCAGCCCCGATGCGATTTTCATCGCCCGCCACATCGGGCTTAAAACGGGCGTACCCGTCGGCGTGCCGGCTTTGACCGTCAACCGGCTCTGCGGTTCCGGACTAGAGGCGATCGTGACCGCGGCCCGGCTGATCCGGTCGGGCGAGGCCGAGACGGCGCTGGCCGGCGGCGCGGAAAACATGAGCCAAATCCCGTTCGTCGTCCGCGGCGCGCGCTGGGGGTTGCCGCTCGGTGCGACGCCGATGCGCGATTATTTGTGGGAAGCGCTGTACGACACGTACGGCCGCTGCACGATGTCCGACACGGCCGAACGGGTGGCCGAGCGATACGGCATTACGCGCGAGCAGGCGGATGAACATGCCCTTCGCAGCCATCGCCTGGCCGTAGAGGCGATCCGAAGCGGCCGGCTGCGCGATGAGATCGTTCCGGTCGAAGTGTCGGACGGCAAGAAGGCGGTGATCGTCGATACCGACGAACATCCTCGCCCGGACACGACGGCGGAAAGTCTGAGCCGGCTGAAACCGCGCTTTAAAGAAAACGGTGTCGTCACGGCGGGTAACGCCAGCGGTCTGAACGACGGCGCCGGTGCGGTCGTCGTGACGTCGGAGCGGTACGCGGAGAAAAAGGGGTTGAAGCCGCTTGCCCGACTCGTGGCCTGGCACACGGTCGGCGTGGAGCCGGAGTTGATGGGGATCGGCCCGGTCGAGGCGATTCGCGGCGCGCTGCGAAAAGCCGGCCTGAAATTGGAAGATCTCGATCTTATCGAAATCAACGAGGCGTTTTCGTGCCAATATTTGGCGTGCCAGCGGTTGCTCGGATATAACCCCGACATCGGCAACGTCAACGGCGGCGCCGTCGCGCTCGGCCATCCGCTGGCCGCTTCCGGCGCACGCCTTGTGTTGACGCTGCTGTACGAGTTAAGGCGGCGCAATCGGAAATACGGTGCGACGGCGATCTGTATCGGCGGCGGACAAGGGATCGCGGCGATCTGGGAAAGGTTGTAACCGTTTTGGGAAGGGGGATCCGCATGTCGTTCGGGACGAACGACTTCGATCCGACGGCACCGGAAACGTTCACCAGCGCGCACGAAGAGTACAAGCGGCTAAGGGCGGAATGCCCGGTAGCGCACAGCAACGCGTTCAACGGCTTTTGGGCGCTGTTCAAGTATGAAGACGTCGTCAGAGTCGTTAAAGATTACCATACCTTTACGACGACGGTGCAAAACGTCGTTCCGAAAGTCGCGTTCACCGGCCGGCGGCCCCCGCTTCATCTCGATCCGCCGGAACATACGCCGTACCGGCAGGCGCTCAATCCGTTCTTCACCAAGGAAAAAATGGACCGGCTCGCGCCCGACGTGCGCAACATCGTTGTCGAGCTGCTTCAGCCGCTCATCGACGCCGGATTCGGCGACATCAGCGAAGATTACGCCCAGAAACTGCCCGGATACGTGTTCGCGCGGTTTTTCAACCTGCCGACCGACCTGTCGATGGAGATTAAGCGGGTTACCCGGCTCTATAACCGGGCGCTTCAAGATTTCGACGACGAGCGCGTCAAAGAGACGAGCCTCCAGCTTTACGATATCGCGCGGAAAATTATCGAGATGCGCAAAGCGGAGCCGATGGATCCCGCGGAAGACGTGACCTCCGCGCTTCTGGCCGCGACGCACGAAGGCAGGCCGCTTCCTGAGGATATGGTGCTGGGCACGGTCCGCCAGCTGATCGTCGTCGGCATGATTGCGCCGAGTGTTTTTATCGGTAACATGGTCGTCCATCTATCGGAGCATCCCGATTTACAGGAACAGCTCCGGCGTGATCCCGCACTGGTACCGGCCGCCGTTGAGGAGTATTTGCGGCTGTTTACGCCGTATCGCGGGTTCGCGCGGACGGCGAAGCATGATGTCGTCATCCGCGGCCGCCTGATCCGCAAGGACGAACCGATCGCCGTCGTGTTCGCCTCGGCCAACCGCGACGAGGACGTTTTTCCGGAGGGCGACAAATTTATTTTGAACCGCCCGAACATCAAACAGCACGTCGCGTTCGGCCTCGGTCCGCACCAATGTCCGGGCGCTCCGCTGGCCCGAATGATGTTGGCCGACACGCTGCGGGAGCTTCTGGCCAGGACGAAACATTTCGAAGTGGCCGGGGAAATCCGGATGACGCGCTGGCCGGAGTGGGGGACGATTTCGGTGCCGACGCGGTTCGTGCCGGCGTGACTGCCCTACAAAAACGGCTTAAGGAAGGGAGAGAGCGAATGCCGGCGGGTATTCGGATCGATTTCGACGTGCCGATGCGTATGCGCGACGGCACGGTGCTAAGGGCCGACATCTATCGCCCGGACGCCCCGGGGAAATATCCCGCCGTGTTGATCAGGACGCCGTACGGTAAGGACAGAGCGTTTTCGCAGCTCGTGCATCCTGTGGCGTTTGCGCGCGAGGGATACGCCGTCGTCGTGCAGGACATTCGCGGGCGGTTCGCCTCGGACGGCGTCTGGGAGCGGCACAGGATGTTTGAAGTCGAAGGCCCGGACGGCTACGATTCGGTCGAATGGATTGCCGCGGAACCATGGTGCGACGGCAACGTCGCGACCGCCGGCGCCTCGTACCTGGCGACGCTGCAGTGGATCACGGCAATGGAAGCTCCGCCGCATTTGAAAGCGTTTGCGCCGTGTAACGGCGACATCGCGCCCGGCATCGCACCGCCGCCGGAAAGCGGGGTCGTCGCCTTTTACGCTGCGGCGAACGCTTTGCCCGTGACGGCGCTCGACCATATCGACCGGCTGGAGGCGGCGGGGCAAGACGTGATCGAGCTGCGGCGGGAACTGGAGCGGATGATGCGCGATCCCGACGTCGTGCTGCGTCATTTGCCGTTTCGCGGTCTGCCGATCTTTCGGTTCGAGCCGATCCGCCTTATGCTGGAACAGCGGTTGGAACTGCCGACGGCCGATGCGTGGAGGCAGCGGCGGCGTTACGATCGGGTGAACGTTCCGGGGCTGCATATCGGCGGATGGTTCGACCAGATGGAATCCGCGGTGTTCGCCAATTGCAGCCGTCTGAAGCGCGAAGCGGCTTCGGAGTTTGCAAGGGCCAACCAGTACTTGCTAATCGGCCCATGGGACCACGGGTCGCCGCGGAGTGCGATCGGTGAAGCGGATTTCGGTCCGGCGGCGGGCGACGAACGACTTTTGCGCCGGTTCGTGCTCGATTTTTACGACCGGTTTTTGCGGGGGCGCGATGTGCGGATTCCGGCCGTCCGGTATTTCGTCATGACGGCGAACGAATGGAGAACGGCCGATTCGTGGCCGCCTCCGGACGTGCGGCCGACGGATTGGTATCTGCACAGCCGCGGGCGCGCCAACACGGCCGACGGCGACGGGACGCTGTCGCGCGAGGAGCCGGACGACGAACCTTCCGACACGTACGTGTACGACCCGTCGGATCCGGTGCCGACCGTCGGCGGCCGGTTCTGGGGCATGCGCGGGGAAGTGCCGGGACCGAGAGATCAGGGGCGGATCGAGCGGCGAAACGACGTGCTGTGCTATACTTCGGCGGAGCTGCCGCGCGATCTGGAAGTGACCGGCCCGGTCGTGCTCCGGCTGTTTGCGGCGACTTCGGCCGTCGACACCGATTTCGCGGCGAAGTTGACCGACGTCTTTCCCGACGGTCGTTCGATGCTTGTCGCCGAAGGCATCCAACGCGCGCGGTATCGCAGGCGCGACCTTGTGCCGGAACCGATCGAACCGCACCGGGTGTACGAATACGACATTCATCTCGGCAACACGAGCTATGTGTTTCGAAAAGGTCACCGCATCCGGCTACACGTCACAAGCAGCAATTTTCCATTATACGACCGCAATATGAACACCGGACGGGCCGTCGGGGAAGACGCCGAAGGCGTGCCGGCCGACCAGACCGTGTTTCACGACCGGAACCATCCGTCCCGTCTTGTGTTGCCGGTCCGAAAGGAGTGATCGCCATGCCGACCGTTCCCGTCAACGGGGTCGAGCTTTATTACGACGAATATGGCAGCGGAGGGGAAGTCGTCATATCCGCCCAAATGCACTTCGGACGGGGATCGTACACGAAAATGCTGGCCGAACCGCCTGACGGTTTCCGCGTGTTCGAGCTGACGCTGCGCGGCTATGGACGGTCGACGCATCTTCCGGAAGATTTGGGGCCGGCGCTTTATCCGATCTGGGCGAGCGATGTCGCCCAGTTCGCCAGGGCAATGGGGATTGAGCGATTTATTTATACAGGCGTTTCCCATGGAGCGGGTGTCGGGTGGAAACTGGCGCTTGATTATCCGTACATGCTGAAAGCTTTTGTCTCGATCGTCGGCGTACCCCACGACCGCGAAGGGGGTGATACGTCCGAAGCGCGGCGCAGGACAGTGGAAGGCGCGTCCGATCCGAAGGCGTTTGCGGCTTCGCTGCGCGAGCGTCCGCTGGTGTACCAAGTGCCGACGACCGACCCGCGCAGGCTCGAACGCCGCCGGGCAGCCGCGGAGGAAGCGGCGGAACGTTTCGCTTCCATGACGCCGGAAGAGCTGCGGCTTAATCCGCGAAAGCCCTTTCCGGAAGCGAAAACAAATGAAGAGCTGGTCGAACTTGTTTTCCGGCGCATCCGCGTGCCGACGCTGCTTCTTTGCGGCGTCCAGGACGACATCGTGTCCGCAGAAATGTCGTTTCTCGCGGCCAAAACGGTTCCCGGTGCTAAAGCGGTCTTTTTCCAGGATCACAGTCATTCATTGGCGACGGAGGCGCCGGAACGCGTCGCGCACGAAATCCGGCTTTTCGTCCGCGAGTTGAACGAAGGCTGGGTGTCGCAGACGGTATGAAACGTGTGAAAGACGATCGGATGAAAATTCTGAAGGAGGTCGTTTGGCTATGAAAAAGGTGTGGTTGTGGACGGCCATATTCGCACTGGCGATGTCGCTTTTGGCAGGATGTTCGTCGAAGCCGTCCGGCGGACAGCAGGCGGAATCGCCCAAGCCGTCCGGGACGGAATCCGGCTCCGGCCCGAAACGTGGCGGAACGTTGCGTCTCATCCTGAACAAAGGGCCGATCAATCTGGGATATGTGCCTCAGTCTCAGACGGTTCAGGAACTTTTGACGTCCGTTCCCGCCTATGAAACGCTCGGGCGGTTCGATCAAAACGGGAAGATAGTTCCATACCTCGCCGAGAGCTGGCAGGAGGACGCGTCGGCCAAAACGATCACGATCAAGTTGAAACGCGGCATCAAGTTTCACGACGGCACCGACTTCAACGCCCAAGCGGTCAAATGGAACATCGAGCAGATGGTCACGGCGGGGCGCAGCGAATTCGCCGACGTCGAGTCGGTCGAGGTCGTGGACGACGCGACCGTGCGGGTCCGGCTGAAAAACTGGAACAGCACCATGATCGAGGCGCTGTCGATTTTCATGCGGATCATGTCGCCCGCCGCGTTCGAAAAACTCGGCCGCGACGGCCTGGCGAAACATCCGGTCGGCACCGGACCGTTCGAATTCGTCAGTTTCGAACAGGACGTGTCGGTCAAGTACAAGCGGTTCGACGGGTATTGGCAAAAGGGTAAACCGTATCTCGACGGTATCGAATTCCGCTTCATTCTCGACGCGACGACGGCGGCGAGCGCCTTCCAGGCCGGCGAGGCCGACGTATATCTCAACGTTCCGGCCGAAGTGGCGAACCAGCTGAAATCGTCGTCGCAGCTGATTCGACTGGAATCCGGTCTCGGCGCGGCCGCCCAGGGGCTGATCGCGAACAGCGCCGACCCGAATTCGCCGTTCGCGGACGTCCGCGTACGCAAAGCGATGGGGCACGCAATCGACAAAAACGCGATCATCAAAAGCCTGTTCGGCGAATGGGTCATTCCGACCAACCAGTGGGGGCTGCCGACGAGCTGGTCGTACAACCCGGACGTCCAGGGCACGCCGTACGATCCGGACAAGGCGAAACAGCTGCTCGCCGAGGCTGGGTATCCTAACGGCTTTCAGACGACGCTGATCGGGACACAAGGGCAAGAACAATTCATGGCCGCCATTCAGCAATATTTGCAGAAAGTCGGCATCAACGCCAAAGTCGACATCGTCGATTCGGGCGCGTTCCAGCAGATGACCGGCAACAAGGGCAGCTGGAACGGCATCATTACCTATAACCATCGCGGCGACGCCGATCTGGCGCTGTACATGCCGCGCAATTTCGCGCCGAACGGACCGCTGTATGCGCGCAACATCCAGCATCCGGACAAGGTGACGCAGTTGCTTGCCGCCGCCCGCAGCGCGCCGGACTTCGAGACGAAGCGCAAGATCAGTTTCGACTTGCAAAAGGCGGTATTCGACGAATTCGCGCTCGCCTACCCGATGTTCGTCTATACGTCTCCGGCCGCGCTCAAACCGTATGTAAAAGACACCGGCATCAACCAGACGTATATGACGATGTTTACGCCCGAGAACGCATGGCTGGACAAATAAACGCGGCCGCCGGGGGTGACGTTCTATGCCGGTCGTCGGCGTAAACGGCGTCGAGCTTTACTATGAAGAATTCGGAGACGGCAACGAAGTCGTCGTCTCCGCCCAGGCTTTTTTCCCGCCGGAAGGGTCGCCTTATCTGCTGGCGCTCACCCGGCCTCCGGCGAATTGCCGTGTGTTCGCCGTCACGCTGCGCGGCTACGGCAAGTCGACGCACGTATTCGAAGATCTCGGCGAAAATTGGTACCCGACGTGGGCGGAAGACGTGTATTGGTTCGCGCGGGCGCTCGGGCTCGGCCGGTTCGTCTATACCGGCGTTTCCCACGGGGCGGGCGTCGGATGGCATCTGGCCGCTTCGCATCCAGAAGCGCTGAAGGCGTTCGTATCCGTCGTCGGCGCGCCGCATCCGCGCGAGCGCGTCGGCGGCGTGACGTCGGAACCGATGCGGCGTTTGAACGAGTCGGTGCGCGATCCGGAAGCGCTGAAAGGCGGACCGCACGTGTATTTGGTGCCGACGTCCGACCCGCGCCGCCTCGAACGGAGAAAGGCTGCGGCGGAAGAATACGCGCGGCGCGTCGCGTCCATGGCGCCGGAGGAGCGGGCGATTCATCCCGGCGTCATTTTTCCGCAGGCGAAAACCGATGAAGCCCTGGTCGAAACGCTGCGCGGCATCCGGGTGCCGACGCTTTTGCTGTGCGGCATCCAGGACGAGCTGGCGACCGCGGAGGCGTCGTTGTTGGCGGCGAAATCGGTGCCCGGCGCCAAAGCGGTCTTTTTCCAGGACCACAGCCACACGCTCGCTTCCGAGGCGCCGGAGCGGCTCGCGGCGGAAGTCGCGCTGTTTCTCCGGGAACTGAACGAGGAAAGGGTGAACGACGGTTGAAGGCAGACCGGATCACACTGTACAACGTCGGCGACATCATTCTCGGTCCCGACCCCGAGCCGCTTTTTTCCGAGGTTCGAAAAGTGCTGGAGGAAGCCGACGTTCTCGTCGGCCAGTTGGAAGTGCCATATACGACCCGCGACGCGGAGGCGATGGCGCTCGGGCGGCACCCGGACAACCTGTCGCCGCTTGTGACGAACGGATTCGATCTCGTCACGATGGCGGGCAATCATCTGATGGACGCGGGGCCGGCCGGCGTGGAAGACACGATCGCTTGGCTGGACGTTCACGGCATCGCTCACGTCGGCGCGGGGATGAATCTTGCGGAGGCGCGGCGTCCCGTCGTGCTGGAGCGGAACGGGACGCGGATCGGCTATCTCGACTACAACTGCGTCGGCCCGAAAAAAACGTGGGCGTCCGAACGGCGTCCCGGCAACGCTTACGTGCACGTGATCACCCATTACGAGCTTGATCACGACACGCCCGGCGGACCTCCGGTCGTCTACACGTGGGCGACGTCGGAGACCACGGAGGCGATGACGGACGACATCCGCGCCCTGCGCGGACGATGCGACGTGCTGGTAGTTGCGTTTCACAAGGGAATCGCCCATACTCCGGTCAAAATCGCCCAATACGAGCGCCAAGTCGCGCACGCGGCGATCGACGCCGGTGCGGATCTCGTCGTGGCGCATCATGCGCATATTTTGAAAGGTATCGAGATCTACAAAGGAAAGACGATTTTTCACGGACTCGGCAATTTCGTGACATGGGCCCCGTTTCTTGCCCCCTCGCCCGACAGCGATCCCGATTCGTGGGCGATGCGGCGGATCGAGCTGTTCGGGTTCCGGCCCGACCCGGAATATCCGACGTATCCGTTCCACCCCGAGGCGATCTATACGATGATCGCCGTCGCCGAGATCGAGGACGGCCGGATCGTCCGAACGGGCTACAAACCCTGCATCGTGAACAAGGCGGGAAAACCGGTACCCGTTTCTCGAAAAGACGGCGGAAAGACCGTATTTGCCTACGTCGAGGACATCACCCGAAAGGCCGGTCTGAACGCGCGGTTCGCGTGGGCGTCGGACGAGTTCGTCGTCTGCCTGGAGGGAGGGTGATCGCGGATGGACGACGCGGTCGTGGAGACGCGATACGGTCGGGTGCGCGGGCGCAGACAAGGGGCAGTTCTGATCTGGAAAGGCGTTCCGTACGCCCGGCCTCCGGTCGGCCATCTCCGTTTCCGCCCGCCGGAACCGCCCGAGCCGTGGACGGGCGTCCGGGACGCGCTCGATTTCGCGCCGGCGGCGCTTCAGCCCGGCGGACGCTACCGGTATACGGACGAGGACTGTTTGTATCTCAACGTCTGGTCGCCCGGTGTTTCCGGGTCGCCGCGGCCGGTGATGGTGTGGATTCACGGCGGCGGATTCATGGTCGGTTCCGGTTCCGATCCCGTGTTCGACGGCGCGTCGTTCGCGGAGCGGTGCGGCGTTGTGCTCGTGACGTTCAATTATCGCCTCGGCGTAATGGGGTTTCTCGATTTACGGCATGTCGCCGGCGCCGGCTATGAACTGTCCGGACAGCTCGGCATGCTCGACCAGTTGGCTGCGCTCAGGTGGGTGCGGGACAACATCGCAGCTTTCGGCGGAGATCCGGATTGCGTGACGATTTTCGGCCAGTCGGCCGGCGGGCGCAGCGTCGGCCTGTTGCTTGCGCTGCCGGAAGCGCGCGGGTTGTTCCACCGGGCAATCGCGATGGGCGCAAGGTTGGAAGAGTATCGGCGTCCCGAACAGGCGAGACGGATGACGGACGATTTCCTTGCCGCGCTCGGCATCGACGCGAGCCGGTGGCAGTTTTTGCTGGAGGCGGACGCCGCGCGGCTGATGGCCGCGTCTCCGCCGCTTCGGCCGGACATCGGTTTCGAACCGACGGTCGGGGACGGGTTGTTTCCGCGTTTGCCGCTGGAGGTGTTGGCGGCGGAGAGCGCCTGCGACATTCCCGTTATGATCGGCTGGGCGCGCGACGAAATCACGCCGTTTTTTGATCCGACCTGGAACGGATGGGGCATGGAGGACATTGCGGCGCATCTCGAGCGGCGTTACGGCCTTTTCTGGCGGCGGGCCTGGGCGTTCGTCGCGGAGAAGTACGCCGCCTTGCCGACGGATCTTGACCGGATGGCGAAACTGCTGACCTTTCGCGATTTTGCGTTTCCCGCTTTCCGGCTGGCCGAAATTCAGTCGTCGCATGGCGCGCCGTGCTGGGTCTATCGGTTCGATTACGCGCCGGCGGAGATCGGATTTGCGCCGCACGGCGTCGAGGTGCCGTTCGTGTTCAATCGGCTGGCAGCTGCACGCGGTCGTTTCGGTTATGCATTGACGCCCGAGGAACAGGCGCTGGCCGCTCGGATGCAGGACGTCTGGGCCGCTTTTGCCAAGACGGGAAAGCCGGAGGCCGCCGGTCTGCCGCCATGGCCGCCTTATACGCCCGAACGGCGTGCCGTGATGGCGTTCGACGTCGCATGCCGCATCGAGGTCGATCCCGACAGCGACGAGCGGAGGTTGTGGGCGTGATTCGTCCACGGTGAAGGAAAGCGGAGGTCGGGTTTCCTCCAAAACGTACGTTTTTTTCGGCGCCGGGGTTCTTATAAGATGAAAATACACCAACCGCTTGCGAAGGTGGTCGCGCCCATGGCGACGTTTATCGCGCGCAGATTGATCCAGACCGTCGTCATTCTGTTTCTGCTCAGCATCCTGGTGTTCTCGATCATGCATCTTTTGCCCGGCGATCCGGTGGCGATCATGCTGGGCGACCAGGCGTCCGTCGAGGAGATCAACCGGCTGCGAAGCGAACTCGGGCTCGACAGGCCGGTACCCGTCCAGTACCTCGACTGGCTGTTCGGCCTGTTCCGCGGCGATCTCGGCCGTTCGATCGTCTACAACGAAGACGTCGCTGACCTGGTCAGGACGCGTTTGCCCGTGTCTCTGCACATCGGGTTGTCCGCGTTCGTCCTTGCGGTCGCCGTCGGCGTGCCGGCCGGTATTTTCGCGGCGCTGAAACGCGGCAGTTGGATCGATTCGCTGATTACGGTGCTCGCCAACGCCGGCATCGCCGTTCCGGTGTTCTGGCTGGCCATTCTGGGCATTTACCTATTCAGCCTGAAACTCGGATGGCTGCCCGTGCAGGGGTACACGTCGCCGTTTGAGGACTTCGGGCAGAGTCTGCGGCAAAGCCTGATGCCCGTTGTGTTTTTGTCGCTGATCACGCTGGCGCAGCTGGCGCGCCAGACCCGTTCGGCCATGCTTGAAGTGTTGCGCCAGGACTATATCCGGACCGCGCGCGCCAAAGGACTGAAAGAAAGCAGGGTCATCGTCGGGCATGCGTTGCGCAACGCGCTCATTCCCGTGGTCACATTGCTCGGCCTCAGCCTCGCGCATGTGGTCGGCGGTTCGGTGTTCATCGAGCAAGTGTTCAATCTGCCCGGCATGGGCCGACTGATGGTCCAATCGATTTTCGGTAAAGACTACATCGTCGTTCAAAGCCTCGTGCTGATCATCGCGACTGTCGTCGCACTTTGCAACTTGGCGGTCGACATCGCCTACGGCTTGATCGACCCGCGCATCCGGCAGAGTCGGAGCATGTAACGAGGTGAAGGAGGGATCCCGATGGCCGTCTGGGAGGCGGACGTCCGCCTTGCCGTCTCCGCAGAGCAATTGCCCGTGCGGAAAAGCGGTTTGCGGCGATTCGTGAAAGCGTTTTTCTCTCGTCCCGTCGTACTTGTGTGCGTCGCGGTCTTGGCGGTAGCGGTCGTTACGGCGATTTTCGCACCGCTGATTGCGCCTTATGACCCGAACGAACAAAACTTAGCCGAGTCGCTCAAGCAGCCGTCCGCCGAACATTGGCTCGGGACCGACATGCTCGGCCGCGACGTGTTGAGCCGGGTCGTGTACGGTACGCGCATCTCGCTGGCGGTCGGATTCGTCGTCGTGTTTATCGCCGGCGTCCTCGGCATGTCGCTCGGTCTTTTGTCCGGATACGTCGGCGGATGGGTGGATACGGTGCTGATGCGCGTCATGGATGCGATGATCGCCGTGCCGATGATCGTGCTGGCGATGGCGCTCGGTGCGGTGCTGGGCGGAGGCATCGTCAACGTCATCCTGTCGCTTGGCATAGCCATCGTGCCGACCTATGCCCGGCTCATGCGCGGGCAAGTGCTGGCGGTCAAGCATTCCGACTTCGTCGTAGCCGGCACACTGATCGGCGCAAGCGCTTTGCGCAATATGCTGGTTCATGTTTTTCCGAACTGCGTGTCGCCGCTTATCGTGCTGATGACGATGAACCTGGGCACGGCGATTTTAGCCGAGGCGGGGCTCAGTTTTCTCGGGCTGGGCATCGATCCGCCGGACCCTTCGTGGGGGTCGATGGTCAACGACGGCTACCGGTATCTGCTGTCGAACCCGCTGATTTCGCTTGCGCCCGGCGTCGCCATCATGGCCGTCGTTCTGTCGTGCAACATCATCGGCGACGCGCTGCGCGACGCTCTGGATCCGAGACTTCGCAACTGAACGTCGGCAAGTTGGGTGTCCAAACGAAAAGCTACGGGAGGATCATTCGGGTGGGCCGCCTATTGGAAGTTAAAAACTTGAGTGTCCGGTTTCGCGTCGACGGTGCGACGATCCGGGCGGTCGACGGCGTCTCCTATTACGTCGATGAGGGCGAAATCGTCGCGTTTGTCGGCGAAAGCGGCTGCGGTAAGTCGGTAACCCAATATTCGGTGTTGCAACTGATCCCGAGACCTCCGGGAGAGATCGTCGCCGGCGAGGTATGGTTCGACGGGACCGACCTGCTGCGGTATTCCGCCGACAGCCGCGAAATGCGCGCCGTCCGCGGCGGCAAAATCGGCATCGTTTTTCAGGAGCCGATGACGTCGCTCAATCCGGTTTTGACGGTCGGCAACCAAATCGCCGAAGCGGTGACGCTCCATCTCGGCCTGTCCAAAAAAGAAGCGCGCCGACGCGCCGTTGAGCTGATGAAGCTGGTCGGAATTCCCGACGCCGAACAACGCGTCGACGACTATCCGCACCAGTTCAGCGGCGGCATGCGCCAGCGGATCATGATCGCGATGGCGCTGTCCTGCCATCCGAAGCTCTTGATTGCGGACGAGGCGACGACGGCGCTCGACGTGACGACGCAGGCCCAAGTGCTGGAGCTGCTTCGCGACGTCGTCAAAAAGACGCAGACGGCGCTCGTGATCGTCACGCACAACCTCGGCATCGTCGCGCGGTATGCGGAGCGCGTCTATGTGATGTATGCCGGCGAGATCGTGGAATCGGGCCCGACGCGCGACATTTTCGGCCGTCCTCGCCATCCGTACACAATTGGCCTATTGAAAGCGGTACCGCGGCTCGACGACCCGAAAGACCGGAAGCTGGCTACGATCGACGGGCTCCCGCCGGATTTGTCGCGCAAACCTGAAGTTTGTGCGTTCTTGCCGCGTTGTCCGTTCGCGACCGATGAATGCCGCGTTCGCCCGGCGCCGCGGCTGAAGGAAGTGGGAGCGGGGCATTACGCGGCCTGTTACGTGCTTCCGGCCGAGGCGATCTGGACCGACGGCCGTTCAGCGCAGACCTCCGTTTCGGCGCGAACCGGCGGAGCGGACGGTGGCTGGCGGATTGAGGTCCGCGATCGGCAGGAGGGCGACGGCCGTTTCATGATTGACGGAGAGATGTTGCCTGAGCCCGTCCCGCTGGTCGAAGTCCGCGACCTGCGTATGTATTTTCCCGTTCGGCGCGGATTGTTGCAGCGGAAAGTCGCCGAGCTGAAGGCTGTCGACGGCGTCAGTTTTCGCATTCGCAAGGGTGAAACGCTCGGGCTCGTCGGCGAGAGCGGCTGCGGCAAAACGACCGTCGCGCGATGCGTGCTGCGGATGTACGAGCCGACCGGCGGCGCCGTCTTGTTTCGCGGCAGCGACATCACGCGCACGCCCGTCGGCAGGCTGCGCCCCTTGCGCAGGCACATGTCGATGATTTTCCAGGACCCATTCGGATCGCTCGATCCGCGCCAGACGGTCGGCAACATCGTCGGAGAGCCGCTGAAAATCCACAAGCTCGTCCGAAGCCGCAGCGAATACGAAGACCGGCTTGCCGAACTGTTCCGGCTCGTCGGCCTCGATCCCGACCTGCGCAACCGGATGCCGCACGAATTCAGCGGCGGCCAACGCCAACGCGTCGGCATCGCGCGCGCGTTGGCGAGCCAGCCCGAGTTTATCGTCTGCGACGAACCGATATCCGCGCTCGATGTGTCGATCCAGGCGCAAATCATCAACTTGTTGGAAGAGTTGCAAGAAAAACTCGGCTTGACGTATCTGTTCATCGCGCACGACTTGTCGGTCGTCCGTCACATCAGCGACCGCGTCGCCGTGATGTATCTCGGGAAAATCGTGGAGATCGCCGACTGGCGGCAGTTGTACGACGATCCTCGCCATCCTTACACGAAAATGTTGCTGTCGGCGGTGCCGATTCCGGATCCCGTCGCGGAGCAAAAACGCGAGCGCATCGAAATCCGCGGCGAAGTGCCGAGCTTGCTCCGCCGTCCGAAAGGATGCGGGTTCGTCAATCGCTGTCCGCTGGCGACGAAAGAATGCGGGGAGATCGATCCGGAACTGCGGGAAGTCGATTCGGGACACCACGTCGCGTGCTGGAAAGTATGAAAACATCCTTCAACCCATGAACACGAAGGGGGATTTCGCATGCGGAACATCCGTTGGTGCGGCGCGGCGTGTGCCGTGCTGCTGGCTACGGCCGCAGCGCTGGCCGGCTGTTCGCCGTCGTCGCGGCAGGAAAACGCGTCCGATGCCGGTTCGTCGCCGACGACCGCATCGGGCGGGACGTTAAGAGTGCTGATCGGAACCGACGCGACCGTGCTCGGCTATCCGCCTGACATCCGTTCGATCAGCGATCTGATCGTGAGCACGACGACGCTGGAGATGCTCGGCCGTTACAACGAAAAAGGCGAGCTCGAGCCGTTTCTCGCGGAAAGCTGGCGCGTCGACCCGCAAAACCGGCAGATCGAGATTCGGCTGAAATCCGGCATCAAGTTTCACGACGGCACGGATTTCGATGCCGAAGCCGTGCGGTGGAATCTGGAGCAAATCCGCCTGGCGAAAAAGCCGATCTTCAACGAAAAGGACACCGAGTCGATCGAGGCCGTCGACAAGTCGACCGTCCGCATCCGCCTGAAAACATGGGACATCGGCCTGATGGACGTTATCGCGACCGTCGAGATGGTTTCGCCGACCGCCGTCCAGCAGCACGGCAAAGAATGGGCGGCCGACCATCCGATCGGCACCGGGCCGTTCGTGCTCGAAAGCTGGCAAAAAGGCGTGTCGGTCCGTTTTAAAAAGAATGAAAACTATTGGCAAAAAGGAAAACCGTATTTGGACGCCATCGAATGGCGGGTCGTCCAAGATCCCGCGACAGCGCAGGCCGCCCTCCAAGCGGGTGAGGCGGACGTCTACTACAACACGTCCGCCAAGGTGGCGCGCGATTTCGCGTCCGAATCCGGGTTCGAGGTCGTCCGGTTCGAAGCGGCAAACGGCGCCGCCGGTGCGGCTCTCTACATCGCCGGCAACGATCCGAAGTCGCCGTGGGCGAACGTCGACGTCCGGCGCGCGCTCGGCTACGCGATCGACCGCAAGGCGATCGTCGATTCACTTCTGTTCGGCTACGGCATTCCGACCAACCAGTATGCCGTTCCCGGCTCGTGGGCGTACAACGACGACGTCAAAATCGGCTATGATCCGCAAAAAGCGAAAGAGCTGCTGGCCACCGCGGGGTTCGGCGGTGGATTCGCCACGACGCTCAACACGTCGAACAATCCCAATGATGTCCAGTTGGCTACCGCGATTCAATCGTATCTGGCGAAAGTCGGCATCGACGCCAAGCTGAACGTCGTCGACGCCGCCAAACACCGCGAAATGACGGGCGCTCAAGGAAGTTGGGACGGGCTGATCCTTTACGCCCTGCGCATCGACTCCGACCCGTCGTGGAACATGGTGCGCAACTTTTCGTCGTGGGGGACCAATACGCGCAGCACGGCCCGAGTGCCGGAATTCGACGAGCTGTTGAAAGCATCGCGCTCCGTTCCGGATTTCGCGGCGAAACGCGACGTCACCTTGCGGCTGCAAAAAAAGGCGTTCGACGAATACGCGCTGGCGGCGCCGCTTTTCGTCGGCATCGCGACGACCGTCAAACGCAAAAACGTCGCGGACGACGGGTTCCACCGCACGTTCATGGTGTATTGGACGCCGGAAAACGCTCGTATGACGCGATGAGCCGCGTCGGCGACGAACCGCACGGGCCGGTGGCCGTCGCACGGCCGTTTTCCGATCCAAGCCGTTCTCGGTCGCACGACCGTCGCCTTGCGGCAAACGCCAGATGAAGGAGGGACACGCGCCATGGAACGCACGACGGATGACGAACGGTTGACGCACGATTTCGACCCGACCGTGCCGGAGACGTTCACGAGCGCGCATGAAGAATACAGGCGGCTGCGCGCCGAATGTCCGGTGGCGCACAGCCGTGCCTACAACGGTTTTTGGGCGCTGTTCCGCTATGAAGACGTCGTAAACGTGCTGAAAGACTACCAGACGTTCACGACATCGGTGCAGAACACCGTTCCGAAATTCGCGTTCACGGGGCGCAGGCCGCCGCTTCATTTCGATCCGCCGGAACATTCCGCCTACCGGCGCGTCATCAATCGGTTTTTCACGGACGAGAAAATGGCGGCGCTTGCGCCGAAAGTGCGGCGCGACGCGGCGGAATTGATGCAAGCGCTCGTCGACAAGGGCGAGGGCGACTTTTCGCTGGAATACGCCAACCGGTTTCCACCGTATGTGTTCGCTGAATTTTTCAATGTGCCGAAGTCGTTGTCAGTAAACATTAAGGAAATCAGCGCGGCCTACGTCAAAGCGATCCAGGAAATGGACGACGAAACCGTCAAGTCGCTCAGCCTGAAGCTTTACGACATCGCCCGCACGATTATTGCAGAGCGCAAGGCGAACCCGATGAGTCCCGACGACGATCTGACCGCCGCTTTGCTCGAGGCGACGTACGAGGGCAGGCCACTGCCGGAAGACATGGTGCTCGGCTGCGTGCGCCAGCTGCTCGTCACTGGCATGGTGGCGCCGAGCGTCATTCTCGGCAGTATTTTCGTCCATCTGGCGACACACAAGGACATTCAGCGCGAGCTGCGCGAAAATCCGTCGCTCATTCCGGCCGCGACGGAGGAGTATTTGCGGCTTTTGACGCCGTATCGCGGTATGGCGCGCACGCCGAAACGCGACGTCGTCATCGGCGGCCGCCTGATCAAGAAAGACGAGCCGATCGCGCTTGTCTACACGTCGGCCAACCGCGACGAGGCGATCTTTCCGGACGGCGACCGATTCATCCTGAACCGTCCGAACATCCATCGCCACATCGCGTTCGGCGAAGGCCCGCATAAGTGCCCTGGAGCGCCGCTTGCGCGCATGATGCTGACCGTCTCGCTCGAGGAGGGGCTGGCGCGAACGAAGGACATTTCGCTCGCCGGTGAAGTGAAGATGACGAAGTGGGCGGAATGGGGCGTTCTGTCGGCGCCGATGACGTTCGTGCCGGCGGACCGGCGTTGAGGCTGTGGAACCGCAATTTCGTGCTGCTGATGGCCGCCAACACGTGCGTCGTTTGCAGTTACCTGATGTTGATGCCGACCTTTCCGCTTTACGTGCGGTCGCTTGGCAACCGCGAAGACGTCGTCGGCTGGCTGACCGGCGTGTTCACCCTGACGGCGATGATGGCCCGGCCGGTCGCCGGCCGCGCGCTCGACGCGGGATTGTTCCGCCGCACGTATTTGTTCGGCCAGCTCGTCTCGCTTGTGTCGATCTTGGCGTATCCGATCGTCCCGTCAACGGCGGGCTTGCTGGCGTTCCGGTTGCTGCACGGCGTCGGCATTGGCGTGACGACGACGTCGGCCCAGACGATCGTGACCGAGTTCGTTCCGAAAGACCGCCTGGCCGAAGGCATCGGGTATTTCGGGCTCGGCTCGTTCGTCGCAATGGCCGTTGCTCCCGCATTGGGGTTGTATGTCGCGGACACGTTCGGGTTCGCCGCCGTGTTTGCCGCGTCGGCCTGCATGATGGCGTTCGGAGCGGCGTTCGGTCTCGCGGTCCGGTATGCGCGTCGGTTGGGCGCGGGGCGCTCCGTGCCGCCGTCGGCGTTGCTCGAACGGTCCGCGGCGTTGCCGGCGGCCGTCGCCTTCTGCGCGGGCGTCTCGCACAGCGCGGTGACGGCGTTCGCGGCACTCTACGCCGAAAGCCGTGGTGTCGAACATATCGGCGTTTTTTTCACCGTGTTCGCGTTTGCCGTCGTGCTGTCGCGGCCGATTGCGGGCAAAATCGCGGACCGCAAAGGGGTTTTTGCCGCGCTCATTCCCGGGCTCGTCGCGGTGGTTGCGGCGACGGCGGCGATGGCTGCGGCCGACCGACTCGCGCTGTTTCTTGCGATCGCCGTTTTGCTCGGTGTCGGCCACGGTGCGGCGATAAACGCTCTGCAGACGATGGCGGTGCTCGGTGTCGACGGCAACCGGCGCGGGGCGGCGGTCAGCACGTTTTATCTCGGGCTCGACCTGGCGGCCGGCCTCGGCCCGGCGCTCGGCGGGACGGCGGTGAGCCGGGCGGGGTACCCGGCGATGTTCCTGTTGGCGTCGACGTGTTCGCTTGTCGGGCTGATCGCTTCGATCGCCGTCGTTCGCCGCGCGAAAAGCCGTGCGAAAAGGAGGCATTCCGCATGACCGAACCGAACGTGTCCGCCGTCCGGGCGCTTGAACGACTGAAGAGCGTATATCTCGGGGAAGAACGACCCGACGTTTCCTGGAAACAAAACGGCGGCGTCGTCGTTGGCTGGTGGGGAGAGGACGTTCCCGAGGAACTGCTTGTCGCGGCGGGCTGTCTGCCGGTCCGGATCCGCGGCGTCCGCGATTCGGGGAAAGTCGGTTTCCCGTCGGCAGACAAGTATCTGGAACGCGGCTTCGACGTGCTCGTCCGCGCCCGGTTCGAACGCCTCGCCGGCGGCGAATACGCGTATCTGGACCGGATCGTGTTGTCCAACTCGTCCGACGCGCTCGTCCGCGTGTTCTATTATTTGCGTGCCCTCCGGGCGACGGAACCGGAGGTCCGAGTGCCCGAACCGTATTTTTACGATTTTATGCATTCGCGTTCCCGCATGGCGGCGCTGTATAACCGGGCACGCGCCGTCGAGCTGAAAAAAGCGGTCGAATCGTGGACCGGCAAAACCGTTTCCGCCGACGACCTTGCGCGCGCCGTCGCCGTCTGCAATGAAAACCGCCGCCTGCTGGCGAAGCTGACCGAATGGCGGACGGCCGACCCGCCGCGGATCGGCGGCGCGACGGCTCTTTGCGTCATCGGAGCGGCGGCCGCCATGCCGAAAGAAGAACACAGTCGGCTTTTGCGCGTCGTTCTGGAAGAAGCGCCGTCGTTTCCGCCGCTTTCAGGCGTTCGGGTGTTCGTGACGGGTAGCGCGCACGACGGTCCGGACGTCTACGAACTGATCGAATCCTGCGGCGCCGTCGTCGTCGGAGAAGATCATGAAACCGGCAACCGGTATTTCGAGGGACTCGTCGCCGAAGACGCCGATCCGATCGACGCGATCGTCGACCGGTATCATTTGCGGTCTCCCGAATCGACCAGGGCGACCGTGTCCGAGCGGGTGGCGGCGCTGGTCGAACAAGTCCGGCGGTGTCGGGCGCAAGCGGTCGTCGCCTACATCCATGCGGCCGACGACGCACCGTCGTGGGACGCGCCGGAACAAGCGAAAGCGTTGGCGTCCGCCGGCGTCCCGATGCTCGTCCTCGACCGCAGGCCGCCGGGTTTGCCGGATGAGGACGAATTGCGGGGGCGAATCGCCGAATTTCTCGCCTCAGTCCGAAAACGCGCGGAAAACGGGGGTGACCGTCGATGAGCGAAGCGTTCCGCGGCAAGGCGAGCGTCAAACGGCTGCAGACGTCCGTACGGGCGACGGCCTATCAGAAAGAATGGTTCATGGGACTGAAAGATCGGGTCGCGCGAGGAGAACCGCTCGCGTTCGTGAACGCAGACGTTCCGCAGGAAATTTTCCGGGCGATGGACATTCCGTACGTCGTCAACCAGTGGTGGTCGTCGGTCTGCGCCGCCAAACAAATGGCTCCCTACTATCTCGGGCTGCTCAACGAACGCGGTTACAGGCGCGACTTGTGCAGGTACTGTTCGCTGTCGCTCGCCTCGGCG
>MOXJ01000005.1 GCA_002507565.1 Candidatus Reconcilbacillus cellulovorans | reverse complement strand
CATTTTCTTACTGGCGAACAGAAACTTGTACCCGCGGTCGTGGCGGGACCGGGGGGTTCGGGTGTCCTGTGCGGACATGACGCCACCTCGTGGGTTCAGAATTTATTATATCACAGCGGCCGGTCGACGACGGAAAGCGGCGGCCGCCGGCGAACAAAAAGCACCGTCCGGCGCGGGTCCGTCGTTCGGTTCCGGGAAGGAACGCGAAGACGAGACCGTCGCCGAACGGTGCTTCCGTTCAGGCTCTCGTGAGGCTCATAATAACAAAATTTTGCACTAAAATCAAGCTTTCGCGCGCGACACAGCAAGATGTCTTTTTTCATCGCGAACCTCGATGGAAATTTGCTGAAAATGCCGTTCGCCGCAGGATTTTCGCCGTCGGTGTCGAAGAAATATATGGCCAGACTTCGTCTCGGGATGTGGGAACTTGATCGAGATGCACGACGTATGGAAGATTTATGACAACGGGTCCGAGGCGTTGCGCGGCATTTCGGTGAACATCGGGGCGAACGAGTTCGTGTACGTCGTCGGTCCGTCGGGCGCGGGCAAGTCGACGTTTCTGAAACTGATTTACCGCGAGGAGCGGCCGACGAAAGGACAGATTTTCGTCAACGGCTTCAACCTCGACAAGTTGAAGCGCAGGAAAGTCCCTTATTTGCGGCGGAGTATCGGTGTTGTTTTTCAGGATTTCAAGCTTCTTCCGAAGCTCACCGCTTATGAAAATATCGCGTTCGCCATGGAGGTGGTCGAAGCGCCTCGCAGGCTCATCCGGAAGAGGACAATGGAAGTGCTCGAACTGGTCGGCCTTGCGGACAAGAAAGACCGTCTGCCCGGCCAGCTGTCCGGCGGCGAGCAGCAGCGCGTAGCGATCGCGCGGGCGATCGTCAACAATCCGAAAATCGTCGTCGCCGACGAGCCGACCGGTAACCTCGATCCGGAGACGTCGTGGGGGATCATGAAGTTGCTCGAGGAAATCCATTTCCGCGGCGCGACGATCATTATGGCGACTCATAACAAGGAGATCGTCAACCGGTTGCGCAAGCGCGTCATCGCGATCGAGGGCGGCCGCATCGTGCGGGACGAACCGCGGGGGGAATACGGCTATGAAGATTAGTACCGTCGCCCGCCATGTCCGGGAGGGCTCCCGAAGCCTTGTGCGGAACGGCTGGATGGCGTTCGCCTCGATCAGCGCGGTGGCGATCGCGCTGTTCATGGTCGGAGCGTTCGTGCTTCTGGCCGCCAACGTCAACGAGCTGGCCGAACAGGTGGAAAGCGAAGTCGAAGTCCGCGTCTTCCTCGAAAGAAGTGTCGACGCCGCGGCGGTTAAGGAGCTGGAATCGCGCATCGCTTCGATTCCGACGGTGCGCGAAGTGAAATTCGTGTCGAAAGAAGAGGCGCTGGAAGATTTTATTCGAAAAGCGGACCCCAAAAACAGGGGAACCTTGGAAGAATTGCGGTCGGAGAACCCGCTTCCGGATTCGTTCGTCGTCAGGACGGCCGACCCGCGCGACGTCGCCGGCGTGGTGGCGGCGCTTGAAGCGATGAACGGAGAGCGGGCTCCGGCGCCTTTCGAAAAAATCAGCTATGCGCAAGGCACCGTCGAAAAGCTGGTCCGAATCACCGATACGTTGCGCAACGTCGGTCTCGTCGTTGTCGTCTTGTTGTCGTTTTCGGCCGTGTTCCTGATTTCAAACACGATTCAGCTGACAATTTTCGCGCGCCAGCGGGAGATCGCCATCATGCGGCTCGTCGGCGCGACCAACGGATTCATTCGCGGCCCGTTTTTCTTCGAGGGACTTCTGGTTGGGCTGATCGGATCGACGGCGACGGCGCTGGTGCTGCTTGCAGGATATGCGGAGCTCGTCCGACAGACGGAGCTGTCGCTCGGTCTGCCGATGTTCCGGCTTATTCCGGTCGACGACATCGGTTGGAAAGTCGCGGTGCTACTCGTGGCGCTCGGTTTGTTCGTCGGTGTATGGGGAAGCGTGATGTCGATCCGCAAGTTTTTGCGCGTATAGTGAAAGCGGTGCGTTTGCGCGCGGGAAGGGGAGGTAGGCGTGAAGCGGAGAAGGCTGCCTGCCGGTCTAGCCGGCCTGCTCGCGGCGGGGGTAGCGGCGGGCGCGACGGCGAGTCCGGGATTTGCCGAGACGGTGAAAGACCTGCAGCGGCAAATCGACAACCTGACGCGCCAGGAACAGCAACTGAACCGGCAGGTGCAAAACAACAAAGCGCAGATTGAAAATTTGCAGGAAGAAAAAGAAAAAGAACAGCAAGAAATTTTGCGGCTGATGGACGAAATCGACAAAACCGGCCGGCAGCTTGCGGAACTGAACGAGCAAATCGCCCAAATCAACGAGACGCTGGAGCAGCGAAGACGGGAGCTCGCCGACGCCGAGCGGCGCGTGGCCGAGCGCGACGAGTTGCTGAAAACGCGTCTTAGGGCGATGTATATGGACGGGGTCGGTACTTATCTCGATGTTCTGTTGTCGGCATCCAGTTTTTCCGATTTCGTCGATCGGCTGCATTATGTGTCGCTTATCGTTCGTCAAGACCGCGACCTGCTGGAGGAAAGCCGGAAAAACCGCGATCTTGTCGAGCAAAAACGCCGCGAGGTCGAGCAGGAGCTGGCGCGCGCGCGCGAGGCGGAGCGGCAGCTCGCGCAGGTCAAAGCCGAACTGGATCGTAAGGAAAAGGAAAAAGAAGTGCGCATTCAGTCGCTCGACCGCGATATTCGCCGCCTCGACGACATAACGGAGGAACAGCTGGAGTATTTGCGGCAACTGGCCGCGAAGAAAGCGGAGCTGATCCGCCGAAAGCGTCAGCTTGAAAACCAGCAGGTCGATTTTTACAAGGGCGGATTGTTGGCCTGGCCGCTTCCAGGATATTCGCCGCGCAACATCACGTCGCCGTTCGGCGTGCGGTCGGACCCGTTCACGGGCGCGTCCGCCAGCCACAAGGGGATCGACATCGGCGTGCCCGGCGGCTCCAACATCGTAGCCGCCGAAAAGGGCGTCGTGGTCGTGGCGGAATGGGTAAACGGCTACGGGAACACGGTCGTCATCGATCACGGCAACGGACTGCGCACGCTGTACGGGCATGCGCGGAAGCTGTTCGTCAAAGAAGGCCAGGTCGTCGAGCGCGGGCAAAAAATCGCGGAAGTCGGCAGCACCGGGCGGTCGACGGGCAACCATTTGCATTTCGAGGTTCACCGCAACGGAGTGCCGGTCGATCCGATGCCGTATTTGGTAAAATAATCGCCGCGGGCGGATGGAGGCGTTCGGCGTGTGGCGGGGGCGAAACGGCTTGTTGGCGGTGTCCGCCCTGCTGGCGGCGATGTTTACCGGCAGTCTGCTGACGTTGTTGTGGATCGGGCCGGAAGCCGGCGTCGTTCCCGTCGGCGCCGACCGCCGGGAGCAGACGGAGGTGGAGATGCCGCAGGACGGCCTGACGGAGAGACAGAAGGAGAAGCTGGATGCCGCATATCGGCTTATTTTGCGTGAATTTTACCGGCGGCCGGACGGCGACCGGCTCGTCGACGGCGCGATCCGCGGCATGGTGGAAGCGCTCGGCGACCCGCATTCCGCCTATTTGTCGCCGGAAGAAGCGCGCCAGCTGGAAGACGCGTTGCAGCCGTCGTTTCAGGGCGTCGGTGCGGAAGTGACAATGGAAAACGGGCGCGTCACGGTCGTGTCGGCCATTCGCGGTTCGCCGGCCGACAAGGCCGGGTTGCGCCCGAAAGATGTTATTTTGTCGGTCAACGGTGAGTCGCTGGAAGGGCTCGGCCTGGTCGAAGCGGTCAACAAAATCCGCGGCCCGAAAGGGACGCAGGCGAAACTTGAAGTGTTGCGCGGCCAGTCCGTCCTGCATCTGACGATCGTCCGCGACGAGGTCGGATACGAGACGGTGTACGCGGCCAGAACGGACGACGGCATCGTGCGGATCGAAATCCGCCAGTTCGCGGTCAACACGAAAGAACGGTTTATGGAACATCTTGAACAGATGGAGCGGGAAGGCGTCCGCGGGCTCGTGATCGATCTCCGCAACAATCCGGGAGGAGTGCTGACGACGGCTACCGGAATCGCGGAGGCGTTCGTGCCGCCGGGGCGGCCGATCATGTATACGGAAGAACGGGACGGCGCGCCGATCGCCGTCGTGTCGCGGGGACAAGGGCAGGAGCGGGGTTATCCGGTCGATTATCCGATCGTCGTGTTGGTCAACCGCGGCAGCGCCAGTGCGGCGGAAGTGCTGGCGGCCGCGCTGCGCGAGTCGGCGGGTGCCCTGCTCGTCGGCGAAACAACCTACGGCAAGGGAACGGTGCAGTACCCGTTCACCGACGCACTGGGCGACGGCAGCCTGATCAAATTGACGGTCAAAAAATGGCTCACGCCGTCCGGCCGCTGGATTGAGGGCACGGGACTCGTTCCCGACCGCGAAGTCGCACAGCCGGCGATTTACGCAGCCTCGTTCCTGACTAAGGCCGAAACGTTGCGCCGAGATGTGGCCGGCGCCGATGTGCGGAACGCGCAGCTGATGCTGGACGGGCTCGGCTTTTCGCCGGGAAGGACGGACGGCTATTTCGACGACCGGACAGAGGAGGCCGTCCGCCTGTTTCAGCAGCGGCACGGTTTGCCCGTCACCGGTGAAGTCGATCCGACGACGGCGAGACGGCTGGAGGAGGAAACCGCCAGGGCCATCCGCGACCCCGGCCGTGATTCGCAGTGGCTCGCTGCGTTGGAGGAGGTGCGGGCCCGGGCGACGGATCGGAAGGGTTGATGTGCGACATGGACGTTGAATCGCTTCGCGGCGCATGGGCAGGGTACGGATGGTTGTGGTTGCAGCCGTTTTGGTATATCGCCCTTGTTTCGGCCGTTTTTCGGTATCGCGCACAAATTGCGGCCGAGCGACGCCTGTTCGGCGTCAGGTTGCACCGATTCGGACGGCTGGCGGCGCGCACAGTGCTGGAAGGCGCGGCGGTCGGCGTCGTCGCCAGCGGCGTGAGTTGGCTGTTCGGCATCCGCTTGTCGGCGGCGGCCGGGGTCGCCGTCTGGATTTGTTCCGTCGCAGGTGCTCTTGTGCGGCCGCGATTTGCCTGCGTGGCATATGCGTGTGCGGGCGTCGGCGTCGCGCATGCGGTCGCGACGGTGTTGCCGGCGGCCGGGGTCTCCGGCGTTTGGCCGGATGTGGTACGGGAGTTGCGGTCGATCGACATGGCCTCGCTTTTGGCGCTTGTGGCCCTTCTTCACGCGGCGGAAGCCGTTTTAGTCACCGCAGGCGGCGCGAAGACGGCGATGCCGCTGTTTTTGATGGGCAGGCGCGGTAAAGTCATCGGTGGGTTTGCAATGCATCGGTTGTGGGCGGTGCCGCTTGTATTGGCGGTTTCGCCGTCGCAAGGATGGGCTACGGCGTG
Source organism: Candidatus Reconcilbacillus cellulovorans (assembly GCA_002507565.1). GTDB lineage: Bacteria > Bacillota > Bacilli > Paenibacillales > Reconciliibacillaceae > Reconciliibacillus > Reconciliibacillus cellulovorans. Next base: position 93,188 of record MOXJ01000005.1, on the reverse strand, counting down.
GATGCCGTTTCCGGTGTTGCTCGGCTACGCCGAACGGACGACGGCGGACTTACCCGCCCGTAAGGCGAGACGATCGGCGGTGCGGCTGGCCGCGTACGCCGTCGTTACGGGCGGGTTTGCGGCGGCGGCCGCGTTTTGGCGTTCTGCGGCGGTCGGGTTTGCGGGGGCGCTGGCGGCGGCCGTTCTGCATGAGGCGCTGATCCGGCTGTCGCATCGCGAAGAGCGGCTGCGCGCGCCGCTTTTTGTTCATGATGGAAGGGGCGTTCGGGTGTTGGCGGTCGTTCCCGGAAGTCCGGCGGAAGCGATGGGCATTCGTACCGGCGAGGTGATCAGCAAGGTCAACGGCATAACCGTGCGCGACCGGCGCGGCCTGTACGCCGCGCTCTGGTCGAATCCGACGCTGTGCCGGCTGGAGGTGCTGGACGAGCAGGGCCAAGTGCGTTTTTTGCAGCGGCCGTTTTACGCCGGGGAACAGCACCAGCTGGGGCTCGTGCTTTGTCCCGATGAAGACGCGCCGTACTTGGAAGAAATCGATGGGGCTGGATGGAAAGTGCTGTTCGGGATTCCGCGGCGTACGGCGTCGGGGCCGAGGCGCCCGGGTTGAATCCCGCCCCGGCATCCCTTATAATGAATGGCAACCGTTAAAAAAGGGGAACGGACATTCCGGTTGTTGCCGCCGGAAGGGGGCGTAGACATGAGCGAAGTCAGGTTGCTGGACAAACCGTTTCAGCTCGTGTCGGATTTCCGTCCGCAGGGCGACCAGCCGCAGGCCATCGAGCGGCTCGTCCGCGGCGTCCTAGAAGGTCGGAAACACCAGACGCTGCTCGGCGCGACCGGAACGGGCAAGACGTTCACGATCGCCAACGTCATCGCCCGGCTGAACCGTCCGACGCTCGTCATCGCCCACAACAAGACGCTGGCCGCCCAGTTGTGCAGCGAGTTTCAACAGTTTTTTCCTCATAATGCTGTTTCCTATTTTGTAAGTTATTATGATTATTACCAACCCGAAGCTTATATTCCGGAGACCGACACCTACATCGAAAAAGATTCGAGCATCAACGACGAAATCGACAAACTGCGCCACTCGGCGACGAGTTCGCTGTTCGAACGGCGGGACGTCATCATCGTCGCGAGCGTATCGTGCATTTACAGCCTCGGTTCGCCGAGCGAGTACCGCGAGCTCGTCCTGTCGCTGCGCGTCGGCATGGAGCGGCCGCGCGACGGCGTGCTGCGCAAGCTGGTCGACATCCAGTACCAGCGCAACGACATCAATTTTGTCCGGGGAACATTCCGCGTGCGCGGCGACACGGTGGAAATTTTCCCGGCGTCGCACAGCGAGCGGGCGATCCGCGTCGAATGGTTCGGCGACGAGATCGAGCGGATTACGGAGATCGACGTGGTGACCGGCGAGATCGTGGCCGAGCGCGACCACGTCGCGATTTTTCCCGCGTCGCACTACGTCACGCGTCAGGAACGGCTGCGCCAGGCGGTCGCCAACATCGGCCGCGAGCTGGAAGAACGTCTGGCCGAATTGCGCGCCAAAGGTAAATTTCTGGAAGCTCAGCGGTTGGAGCAGCGGACGCGGTATGATATGGAAATGTTGTTGGAAATGGGTTTCTGCTCCGGGATTGAAAATTATTCGGCGCATCTTTCGTTCCGGCCGCCGGGATCGACGCCGTATACGCTGCTGGATTATTTTCCCGACGACATGCTGATTATCGTCGACGAATCGCACGTTACGCTTCCGCAAATCCGCGGCATGTACAACGGCGACCGGTCGCGGAAGGAAGTGCTGGTCGAATACGGATTCCGCCTTCCGTCGGCGCTGGATAATCGTCCGCTGAAGTTTGAAGAGTTCGAGGCCAAAATCAAGAACGCGATCTATGTGTCGGCGACGCCGGGGCCGTACGAGTTGGAGCATTGTTCCGAAGTCGTCGAGCAAATTATCCGGCCGACCGGTCTGGTCGACCCGCTGGTGGAAGTGCGGCCGACGAAAGGGCAGATCGACGATCTGATCGGGGAAATCCGCAAGTGCGTCGCGCGCAACGAGCGCGTGCTGGTCACGACGCTTACGAAGAAGATGGCCGAAGACTTGACCGATTACTTGAAAGAGGTCGGCATCAAAGTCCGCTATATGCATTCCGAAGTCAAGACAATCGAGCGGATGCACATCGTCCGCGAGCTCAGGCTCGGCGTGTTCGATGTGCTCGTCGGCATCAACCTGTTGCGGGAAGGGCTTGATTTGCCCGAAGTGTCGCTCGTGGCGATTCTCGACGCAGACAAGGAAGGGTTTCTGCGCTCGGAGCGGTCGCTCATCCAGACGATCGGTCGTGCGGCGCGCAACGTCAACGGCCATGTCATCCTGTATGCCGACACGATCACTGAGTCGATGGATAAAGCGATCCGAGAGACCGAACGCCGGCGCCGCATCCAGATGGAATACAACGCCAAACACGGCATTACGCCGCAGACGGTCCGCAAAAAAGTGCACGACGTCATCGAGGCGACGCGGGTGGCGGAGAAGAAGGTCGACTACTTAATCGATATTCCCCCGGAAGGACTGACGAAGGAGGCGCGCAAGGCGTTGATCGCCAAGCTCGAGGCGGAGATGAAGGCCGCCGCGCGCGAGCTCCGGTTCGAGCGCGCCGCCGAGTTGCGCGATCTCATTTTCGAACTGAAGGCGGAGGACTGACGGATGGCGCAGACCCATATCGTCATCAAAGGCGCGCGCGTTCACAACCTGCAAAATATCGACGTGACGATTCCGCGCGACCGGTTTGTCGTGTTGACGGGTCTGAGCGGGTCGGGCAAATCGTCGCTGGCGTTCGACACGATTTACGCCGAAGGTCAGCGCCGTTACGTCGAGTCGCTGTCGGCGTACGCGCGCCAGTTTCTCGGGCAGATGGACAAGCCGGACGTCGATTCGATCGAGGGATTATCGCCGGCGATTTCGATCGACCAGAAGACGACGAGCCGCAATCCGCGATCGACGGTCGGCACGGTGACGGAAATTTACGACTATTTGCGGCTGCTGTTCGCGCGGATCGGCCGGCCGCATTGCCCCGTCCACGGCATCGAGATTTCGTCGCAGACGGTGGAGCAGATGGTCGACCGCATTCTCGCTTATCCGGAGCGGACGCGATTGCAGATTCTCGCGCCGGTCGTCTCCGGCCGCAAGGGCGAGCACGCCAAACTGCTGGAAGACTTGCGGAAACAAGGCTTCGTCCGCGTGCGGGTGGACGGACAGGTGCGCGACCTGTCCGAGTCGATCGAGCTGGACAAAAACCGCAAGCACGATATCGAAGTCGTCGTCGACCGCATCATCGTCAAGCCGGACATTCAGAGCCGGCTGGCGGATTCGCTGGAAACGGCGCTGCGGCTGGCGGAGGGGCGCGTCATTGTCGACGTGCTCGACCGGGAGGAACTGCTTTTCAGCCAGAAACTTGCTTGCCCGGAATGCGGCTTCAGTGTACCGGACCTCGAGCCGCGCATGTTTTCGTTCAATAGTCCGTACGGCGCGTGTCCGGCGTGCGACGGGCTCGGCGTGCGGATGATCGTCGACCCCGAGCTGCTCGTGCCCGATCCCGGGCGGACGATCGAAGAAGGGGCGTTCGAGGCGTGGGCGGGCAGCACTTCGAACTATTACCCGCAGTTTTTGCGTGCGGTGTGCGAGCATTACGGCATTCCGACCGACGTGCCGGTCGCGCGGCTGTCGGAAGAGCAGTGGCGGGTGTTGCTGTATGGATCGGACGGCGCGCGGATTCGGTTCCGGTACGAAAACGACTTCGGCCAGACGAAAGAGGCGTTCGTGCCGTTCGAGGGCATCGTCCGCAACCTGGAGCGGCGTTACCGGGAGACCACGTCGGACGGCGTGCGCGAATTCATCGAACAGTTCATGAGCAGCAAGCCGTGCGAGGCGTGCGGCGGGCGGAGGCTGCGGCCGGAAAGTCTGGCCGTGACGGTCGGCGGCCGCAATATTGCCGAGGTGACGGCGTTGTCCGTCGGGGAAGCGATTGAATTTTTCGAGCGACTGGAGTTGAGCGACAAGGATCGCGCGATCGCGCACCTCGTCCTGAAAGAAATCCTCGCGCGGCTCGGCTTTCTGCGCGACGTCGGTCTGGATTATCTGACGCTGAACCGTTCGGCGGGAACGCTGTCCGGCGGCGAAGCGCAGCGCATCCGGCTGGCGACGCAGATCGGGTCAAGCCTGACCGGCGTGCTGTACATTCTCGACGAACCGTCGATCGGGCTGCATCAGCGCGACAACGCCAGGTTGATCCGCACGCTCGAGAAAATGCGCGACCTCGGCAACACGCTCATCGTCGTCGAGCACGACGAGGACACGATGCGGGCGGCCGACCACATCATCGACATCGGGCCGGGAGCCGGCGCGCACGGCGGTCGCGTTGTCGCGCAAGGGACGCCGGAGGAATTGATGCGCCATCCGGAATCGCTGACCGGGCAATATTTGAGCGGGCGCAAATTCATTCCCGTTCCGCTGACGCGCCGCCGGCCGAGCGGGAAGTGGCTGGAAATCCTCGGCGCGCAGGAACATAACTTGCGCGACATCGACGTGCGCATTCCGCTCGGCGTGTTCACGTGCGTCACCGGCGTGTCGGGATCCGGTAAAAGTACGCTCGTCAATGAAATTTTGTACAAAGCGCTCGCGCGCGAGCTGAACGGAGCCAAGACGCGTCCGGGCCGCTTCCGTGAGCTGCGGGGAACGGAACATTTGAGCAGCGTCGTCGACATCGACCAGTCGCCGATCGGGCGGACGCCGCGGTCCAACCCGGCGACGTATACCGGCGTGTTCGACGACATCCGCGACGTGTTCGCGGCGACGGCGGAAGCGAGGATGCGCGGCTACAAGAAGGGGCGGTTCAGTTTCAACGTGCGCGGCGGGCGTTGCGAGGCGTGTCGGGGCGACGGGATTATCAAGATCGAAATGCATTTTCTCCCCGACGTTTATGTGCCGTGCGAAGTGTGCAAGGGCAAAAGGTACAACCGCGAGACGTTGGAAGTCCGGTACAAGGGCAAGACGATCGCCGACGTGCTCGATATGACGGCGGAAGACGCCCTTGCATTTTTCGGAAACATTCCGCGTATTCGGCGTCGGCTGAAGACGCTGGTCGACGTCGGGCTCGGCTACATGAAGCTCGGTCAACCGGCGACGACGCTGTCCGGCGGCGAGGCGCAGCGCGTGAAACTTGCGTCGGAGCTGTACCGCCGCAGCACCGGCCGCACGCTCTATATCCTTGACGAGCCGACGACAGGGCTTCATTTCGAGGACGTGTACCGGCTGCTGCGCGTTCTGCATCGATTGGTCGACAACGGCGACACGGTCGTCGTCATTGAGCATAACCTCGACGTCATCAAAACCGCCGATTATCTCATCGACCTCGGCCCGGAAGGCGGATCGGGCGGCGGTACGGTCGTCGCCGTCGGGACACCGGAAGAAGTGGCGGAGGAGCCGGGTTCGCACACGGGGCGGTTTTTGCGGCCGATTTTGGAGCGCGACCGGAAACGGACGGAGGCGGCCGGCCTGACGGGGTTTCTGAAGCTGGAAGATGGGGAGGACGGGTGGGACGGGTTTTTGTCGACCGACGACGGGGAAGCATGCGGCGGGGAAACCGACGGTGAAACCGAAATGGATGCGGCTGGAAAAGAGAGCGTGTTCCATCCGTCGTTGCGGGTGTAATAGGCGTAAAAATAAAGGGACGAGCCTTCGAAATCGGGCCTCGTCCCTTTTTTCACGTCAGACAGGCGACGGCGATAAGCTCAGGCGGCCGGCAGCGTCGCCAGTACTTCGTCCAGTTTTTTCTGGAAAGCGTCGACGCCGACGCGCAGCACGAAATCGTGGAACGACTCGCCTTCCTTGCGGTTTTCCTTATAGAACAGAATGAGCTGCTCCAGCACTTTGCCGACGTCGTCGCCCTTGACGCGGCCTTTTAAAACGGTGTTAAACTGCGCACCCGGGCCGAGCGTGCCGCCGATCGCGATGTCGAACGATTCGACCATGCCCTGCGGCGTCTTGACGAGCGATCCTTGCAGGCCGATGTCGGCGATGTGTTTTTGGCCGCACGAGTTCGGGCAGCCGGAGAAGTGAATTCGCACCGGCACGTCGAGTTCGACCCGGCTGTCGAGATATTCGGCGACCTGGCGCGCGCGTTCTTTCGTCTCGACGATCGCCAGGTTGCAGAATTCGTTGCCCGTGCAGGAGACGGTACGGCTCATGAACCGTTTCGGGAACGGCGACAGGCGCCGGAGCACCGGCTCTTTCAGCAACTCGGGAACGCGTTCGTTCGGCACGCCGCTGATGATGATGTTCTGGGACACGGTGGTGCGCAGCTTGCCTTCGCCGTATTCGTCCGCTAGACGGGCGAGTTCGAAAAATTCGTCGCCGCTCAGCCGGCCGATCGGCACATTCAGGCCGACGTAGCTCAGGCCCGGCTGTTTTTGCGGGTGGACGCCGTCGAAATAGGCGGCGCGCCAGCCGACGAGCTTGTCGTCGCCGCGCGGCGGCATCGGGCCGATCAATTCGATCAGTTTTTGCTGGAATTTCTCGACGCCCCAGTCGGCGACGAGATATTTCAGGCGCGCGTAATGCCGCTTTTCCCGGTAGCCGTAATCGCGGAAAATCGTCGTGACGCCGATCGCGACTTTCAGCACTTCTTCCGGCCGCACGAACATGTCGAGCTGTTTGGCCAGGTGCGGTTTCGCCGACAGCCCGCCGCCGACCCAGACGTGGAAACCGACGACTTCCTGTCCGTCGATCATTTTGGTCGCGGGCGTGAAGGCGAGGCACTGAATTTCCGCGTGGGCGTTGTTGTAAATATTTGCTGAAATCGACATTTTATATTTCCGCGGCAGATTGGAAAAGTCGCGGTTCAGCATAAAATAGGCGTTCACTTCGCGCACGAGCTCGGACGTGTCCATCAGTTCGTCCGGGTCGATGCCGGCCAGCGGGTTGCCGACGATCGTCCGCGGGCAGTCGCCGCACGCTTCGTACGTGTACAGGCCGACCGATTCCAGCCGGCGGAAAATGTCCGGCACGTCCTCGATGCGGAGCCAGTGGTACTGGATCGACTGCCGCGTCGTGATGTCCATCAGGTTGCGGCCGTAGTCTTTGGCGACGCTGGCCAGCGCGCGCGCTTGTTCACTCGTCATGATGCCGGACGGAATGCGCACGCGCATCATGAAGTAACCCTCTTTCGGACGTTGCTCGTACAGGCCGCACCATTTCAGCCGGTTCATATCGTCTTCCGGGATCGCGTCGCGGCCTTTGACGGCGTACACTTCCAGCAGGTCGCGGATGACATCGAGGCCGTCTTTTTCCAGCTTCCAGATTTCGTTTTTATTCAATTTGGACAAGTCTTTCGCCCAAACCGGTTCGTAAGCCATGAGCCGGTTCCCCTCCCCCTCGGATTCCATAATTCCGACAGGCTTACTTTGAATACTATGATCATACCATATCGGATGGATGCCGTAAATAGGGTGACGCGCGCGGACTTATAACGGTTTGTTATGTCGGAGAGGTAGAAGCGCTTATGGATTTTCCGATTGTGAAAAAATGTTGACGAACCGCTTTTTCGGCGCGTCGAAGGCTTGCGGCGGGAACGTCCGAAGGATAACATAAGAGAAGAATGTCGGGAGAGCGGATCCCGTTTTTTTTGCGAAACGCAAAGGAGGTCGTTGTTCGTGCTGCTGGCGCAGACCGCGTCCCAGGTGTCCAGGTTTCACACGTTCGACATTTTCGTCGTTCTGTTTACGATTGTGATTTTGATCGGGGTGATCCGTCAGTTCCGGGCGAAACCGAAAAACCGGCTGGCGATTGTGTTCGGTTTGATCTGTCTCGCCGTATTTCTGTGGTTGGACGTGCTGATGGTCGCCAATTGGCTCGGAACGCCGATCCGGCTCAAGGGATGAAAAACGCGGTTGGAGCGGAGCGTCGGCCGGGTGAAGCCGGACCCGGTCGACCGCGCGCTCGTCGCGCGGCTGTTGGAAGCTGCGGTGTGGGCGCCGAACCATCATTTGACGCAGCCGTGGCGGTTTTTCGTCATGAGGAGGCGGCCGAAATCATGACCCCTGACTTGGGGCCGGAGGCGGTTTTCCTGTGCGAGGCGGTGCGCCCGGACGGCACGCTGGACTCCGACCGGGTGGCGCGGCGAGAAACGCTTTACGTCGGGCGCAACGGCAAGGCGGTCGAGCGGTTTTGGCTCGACGTCGGAGGCGGAACGAGAAGTTTCATTTTCAAGCCGTTGACGAACGACGATACGGCAGGGCGGGAGATTTGGGCCTATGCGCATGTCGTGCCGGCGGCCGATGCGCGCGTGCCGCGGATGCTGGCCCACCACGCTTGCGGCGGGTGGTCGGGGACCGGGCACTGGATCATTTACGAAGATCTCGGGATGCTTCGTCACCGCTTCCGCACCGCGATCGCCAGGGCGGCCGCCTGCGCCGCGGCTTCCTGGCACGGACTGATGCCGGATTTTGTACCAGAAGGTTTCCGCGGCCACAGTCCGACGTTCGGCGAGATCAGCGTAGCTGTGGCTGCGCGGTGGCCGCGGTTGTCGGCGTTGGCGCGGGAGCTCGGCCTCGGTCGGGAATGCGAAAACGCCGCGGACCGCCTGTTCGCCAAATCGACGGATGAAAAATGCGAGGCGGCCGCCGGGGAAACGGTCGTCGCCCACGGCGATTATCATCCGTCCAACATCGCGGTCGCGGGCGGCGAACTCGTCGTGTTGGACTGGGAGTACGTCCATCGAAACTCCGCATATTGGGACTTGTACAATTTGCTCGACATCACGAGCCCGCGGTATCGACGCTTGCCGCCGGAAACCCGCACGCGGCAGTCGGTGCTGCGCGCATATGCCGAGGGGCGCCGCAAGTACGGCCGGCCGATCGCTGACGAGGCGGCTTTCGAGCGCGGGTATTACGGCTATGCCGCGATGCACGCCGCCTGGATTTTGTCGTTGATCGAGCGCGATCTGGAACGGGAGGCATACGACCGCGCGGCGCTCGTCGCCCAGCGGGAAGAGACGGCCGCGATTTTACGCGACTGTCTGCTGGCGTGGTCGGATACCGGCCGCGTTTGAAAGAAAGAGGGGAAAGCCGATGGAAACGCCGGCGGTATCGGTGATCATACCGACGTACAACCGGCCGGACAGCCTCTGTGAATTGCTGGAGACGCTCGCCGCCCAGACGTATCGCGACCTGGAAGTCGTCGTCGTCAACGACGCCGGATCGGACGTCGGATTCGTCCGCGACCTGTATCCGGAGCTGCCGATTACCGTCGTGACGCTCGAGCGCAATGCAGGACACGTCGTCGCCCGCAACGTCGGGCTCGACTACGCGCGCGGCGAGTTCATCCTGCTGTGCGACGACGACGACTTGCTGTTGCCCGGTCATGTCGAGCGAATGATGCGGGAGATCGCCGACGCCGATCTCGTCTATTCGGACGCGATCATTTTCCGCTACATACGCAGGGGCAGGACGCGCGTTCCGACGAGCTGGTTTTTGTTCGCGTATGAGCACGATCCGGCGGAGATGCGCCGGTTTTCGACGTTCATCGCTTCGGGATGTTTGTACCGACGTCGGCTGCACGAAGCGATCGGCCGGTTCGACCCGTGGGTGTATCATTATTGGGACTGGGATTTTTACTTAAGGGTGTCCGAGCGTCACCGCGTCAAGCGCGTGCCGGAGGCCGGCGTGCTGTACGCGTTCGGCGAGGAGGGCGACCATTTGTCGGCGCAGTTGGAGCAGATGCGGCCGTTTCTGGACAGGCTGGCGGCGAAGCACGGTCTTGGGCCGTTGCCGGTTAAAAATTTTTTCCTTCTGCTCGACGAGCCGGAGGTGGCGAAACGGCGCGCGGACAGCGCGTTCGCCTGGGACGGGCGGCCGGTCGTCTCCCGGTGGGCGCGGCTGGAGCGGCAAAATGGACGCGGTCGGTCCGGCTGGTAAAGGGCCGACGCCTTGCGCGCGCCGCACGAATCGGGTATACTCAAACTGCCGTGCTAGACGGGGAGGTAGCGGTGCCCTGAACCCGCAATCCGCTATAGCGGGGTCGAATGCCCGCCTGAGGTGTCGGCGGTGTGAGGACGGCGGCGGTCTTAAGGCGTTGACGGCCGGGTCCTTCGCAATGGACGACCGTGAACCCGGTCAGGTTCGGAAGAAAGCAGCCGTAAGCGGACCCGTCCATGTGCCGGAGGGACGCCCGGTCCGAGCCGGCGGCCCGTCGCGCGCTCGGATCGCGGCATCGAAGGCGGGTGCACGGCTTGACCATGCGACGTTCGCCAAAACAAAACCACGGACCGTCGCCGCGGCCGTAACGGACGGCGCCTGTGAGCGCCGCCCGGACGTCCGCGGTTTTTTGTTCCAGCTTTTTGGAAGTCGGAAGGAAAAAGTTCGGAACTATCGAAACTTAAATCAGATGGGGGGCGATTGCGGGCGCAAGAGGTGATGCGGTTGACGAATGAAATTTATTACCAGATAAGAATGCCTATGTCGGCCTTTCGTTCGATCACAGCGGTATTTCCGGGGCATTTTTTGCTTGTGGTGGATGAAAACGACCGGGTGCGGTTGTGGAACACGTTTGCGGAAATGGTGCTCGGTGTTTCGGCGGAGAAGATCGAGGGAATGCCGCTCGACCGCTGGGTGCGGGGCGACTGGCGGATTCGCGATGTTTACGACCGCCATTTTCGTCGCGGATGTCCGGTATCGTCGCAGCCGCCGCTGATGCTGGAGACGGCGAACGGTCCATATGCGGCCGAACGCTACGCGGTATTCCAGGTTTTGACCGATGAACCATCGCCGTGGTATATGTTGCTTGTGCACGGTTTTCGCGAGCATCGCGGGCGTTCGCTGCTCTACCGGTTCGCGGACGAGTTGCTTCGGCATTTCAGTCTCGGCGTGCTTTTGATCGACGCCCAGTTCACGTTGGTCGACATCAGCGACATGGCTTGCCGTATTTTGGGCCTCGAGCGGGAAAAAGTCTTGAATCGGCCGGTGGATGAAGTGTTCGCCGGCATTCCGGAAGAGCACCGGCTCGTGCGCCGGTCGATGCTCGAAGGCGTCGTGCTGCGCAACCATGCAGTTTCCTGGACCAACGACGAGAAACGTTACGAATTGCTTCTTGATTCCAATCTGTTGCGCAATGAGCGAGGAGAAATCGAGGGCGCGTACGTCATTTTCAAGGATGTAACCAATCTGCGGTCGCTGGAACAACAAATCCAGCGCAGCGATCGCCTGGCGATGATCGGCCAGATCGCCGCCGGGACGGCGCACGAGATCCGTAATCCGCTGACGGCGATCAAAGGATTTCTGCAGATGCTGAATCGGTCGTTCCGCGAAAGCGGCCGCGACCGGGAGCGGGAATTCACAGAGATTATGCTGTCGGAGATCGACCGGATCAACGATCTGGTCAGCGAGTTTCTGCTGCTTAGCAAGCCAAAGGACGTCGTGTATACGAAGATCGACGTTCAGGCGGTCATCCGCGATTTGTTACCGATTATCCGCAACGAGGCGATTTTGTACGATACGGTCGTCGAATACCGGCCGGTCGAAGCGATGCCGCCCGTCACCGCGGATCGCGAGTTGTTGAAGCAAGTGTTTCTGAACATCTGCAAAAACGGCATCGAGGCGATGGGACGCGGCGGCACGTTGACGATCACGGAACGGGTCGACGCGAAGGAACGCCTCGTTCACGTCGACGTTCACGATACAGGGCCGGGCATTCCGCCGTACCTGGTGGATAAGATTTTTGATCCTTTTTTCACGACGAAAGAGCAGGGGACGGGTCTCGGGCTGTCGGTCTGTCAGCGGATCATTCACGACATCGGCGGGTCAATCCGCGTGTCGTCGAAAGGGTTCGGCACGACATTCACGGTCAGCATTCCATATGACGACGACGGCCAGAACGGGAAAGGGTGAGGCGTACGTGGCCCATTTGGCGCTGTATCGTTCGTTTCGACCGCAGACGTTCGCGGAGATGGTCGGTCAGCCGCACGTCGTCCGCACGCTGCAGCAGGCGCTGCGCGAAGGTCGGGTGGCGCATGCGTACCTGTTTTGCGGACCGCGTGGAACCGGTAAGACAAGCGCGGCGAAAATTTTGGCGAAAGCGGTCAACTGTCTTCGAAACGACGGCGGCCGTTCTTCCCCCGAACCGTGCAATTCGTGCGAAGTGTGCATCGGCGTAGGCGACGGGTCACTGCTGGACGTCCTGGAGATCGACGCCGCGTCAAACCGCGGGGTGGACGAGATCCGCGACATCCGCGACAAGGTGAAGTTCGCACCGACGGAAGCGCGGCGGAAGGTGTACATTATCGACGAAGTCCACATGCTGACGACCGAGGCGTTCAATGCGCTGCTCAAGACGCTGGAGGAACCGCCGGCCCACGTTATGTTCATTCTCGCGACGACAGAGCCGCACCGGCTGCCGGCGACGATCGTGTCGCGCTGTCAGCGGTACGATTTCCGCCGGGTATCGGTCGAGGAACTGGTGGAGCGACTGGCGTTCGTCTGCCGGGAGGAAGGCGTCGAGGCGGAGCGGGAAGCTCTGGAGTATGTCGCCAAGATGTCCGACGGGGGCGTCCGAGACGCGCTCAGCTTGTTGGAGCAATTGATCGCGTTTTCGGCAGAAGGGCGCGTGACGCTGGCCGATGCGATGGCGCTGACGGGCGGGCTTGAGCCGGAGCGGCTTGCGGAGGCGGCGGGGGCGATCGCCGCGGGCGACGTCGGCGGGGCGATGCGCGTCGTAGAGGCGTGGATGCGGGACGGGCGCAGCGCGGAGCAGTGTGCGGAACAGCTTTTGCATTATTTTCGCGATCTGCTCGTCTGGCGGACGATGCCGGACGCGTTCGCGCGGATCGGCCGGTTGGCGGATCCGGCGTCTGCGCAGGCGCTGGCGGCGCGGTTTTCTGAGGAGCGGCTGTTTGAAATCGTCGACCGGCTGAACCGAACGGTCGCGGAGATGCGGTATGCGGCGCAGCCGCTGACGTCGCTCGAAATCGCCGTCGTCCGCTTGTGCGTCGAGTCCAGGACGTTCGAAGGAGGGGCAGCCGGCAGTTCGGGCGGCGGGACGGATGTCGCGACAGGGAATTCTGCTCGAGGGACGGCGTCCGTGTCCGGCACTGCAGTTGTCGTCACTCAGCCGGGCACGGCGGCGTCGTCCGAGCTGGCGCGGCGGGTGGAAAAGTTGGAGCACGAGCTGGAGGAGCTGCGCAAGTTGCTCGGCGGGCGGGTCGGGTTGCCGCCGGCGGCGGAATCCGTCGTGTTCCCGGCAAGGCGGTCCGCTGCGGAGAAAACTGCACCGGTTCCGGAAGCGGTGCGGGATGCCTCGAGAAACGGTACGGGTGTCGTCGGCGCAGGTACGGGCGGCGTTTCCGGCGGAAGCGCCGGGAACAGGCGGCCTTCGGCGTCGCTTCGGGCGTTGGCCGCGTCGGCGAACGCCAGCCGGCTGCGCACGATGAAAGAGCTATGGAGTATTTTTTTGCGGAAGCTGAAGGAAGAGGATCCTCTGCTGCATGCGTGGATGATGTATGGCGAACCGGTCGCCGTCGCGGAGGATGCGGTCGTGATCGCGTTCGTCAACGAGACGCTCCGCGATACCGCCGCCCGGCAGGATAAACGGGAGAGGGCGGAACGGGTGCTGTCGGAAGTGTGCGGTACGGCACTCAAAATCGTGCCGGCGACGCGAAAACAATGGAGCGAGGCGGAGTCGCGCGCCCGAGCCGAGATGGCCGGATCGTCGGCCGGAACGGAGGCGGTGGGCCCTCGGCCGGAGGAATCCTCCGAACGGGAGGCGCCGTCCAGACGAGGTACGCCGTCTCGACGAGACGATCCGTCTGGCCCGTCCGCCGACGGCCCGTCGACAGATGCCGAACCGCTCTTCCGGTCGGGGGCGGAGGAGGAAGATCCGCCGTGGGTGCGCGAGGCGATCGAACTGTTCGGCCGGGAACTGGTCGTCGTTCGGGACGACGCGCCGGACGAAGCGAACACGCGGAAAGGGTGAGTGACGCGTGAACATGCAACAGATGATGCGCCAGATCAAAAAAATGCAGGAGCAGATGCTTAAGGCGCAGGAAGAGCTTGGGCAACGCACGGTGGAAGGGACGGCCGGCGGCGGGGCGGTCGCCGTCGTCATGAACGGCCACCGGAAAGTGCTGAGTGTTACGATCCGTCCGGAAGCGGTCGACCCGGACGACGTCGAGATGTTGCAGGATCTCGTCATGACGGCGGTCAACGATGCGATCGCCAAGGCTGAGGAATTGGCGAACCGGGAACTCGGTAAGTTTACCGGCGGACTGAACGTGCCGGGGTTGTTTTGATTTTTGCGAAAGGACGGCGTGCGCGTGTTTTATCCGGAACCGATCGCGAGGCTGATCGACGCGTTTTCCCGTCTCCCGGGAATCGGGCCGAAAACGGCGACCCGACTTGCGTTTTATGTGTTGCGCATGAAGGACGAGGACGTCGTCGGTTTCGCCGAGGCGTTGATGAATCTGAAAAAGAAGCTGAAATACTGTTCGGTCTGCTGCAATGTGACGGACACGGACCCTTGTCGAATCTGTTCAGACCGGCATCGCGACCGTTCGATCGTCTGCGTCGTCCAGGAGCCGAAGGACGTCGTCGCGATGGAGCGGACGAAAGAATACAGCGGCTTGTATCATGTGCTGCACGGCGCGATCTCGCCGATGGAAGGGATCGGGCCGGAGGACATTCGGCTGGCGGAATTGTTGCGTCGGCTGGAGAGCGAGGAAGTCCGCGAGCTGATTCTCGCGACGAACGCGAACATCGAAGGCGAGGCGACCGCGATGTACATCGCGCGGCTGGTCAAGCCGTTCGGGCTGAAAGTGACGCGCATCGCCCACGGGCTGCCGGTCGGCGGCGATCTGGAATACGCCGACGAGGTAACGCTCGCTAAAGCGCTGGAAGGGCGGAGAGAGCTTCTCTAAAGCTCCAGTCCGGCGGTCGCCGTACGTCGCCCAATGATCGCACCGCAAAAAGCCTGGTTCTATTCTCCGGCTCCCGACATATATTGTTAACGGGGGTGGGAGGATGACCGGCCGGCTGTTGGCGTGCTGGCGTCCGCGTGTCGACGGCGGCGACGCCCGTCAGGCGGGTCTTGAGGTCGTCGCGCCGGCGGGGAAGGAATACGACCGGCTCGTCCGGGAAGTCCGCAAGGCGCTCGCCGACCGCGAGCGCGCGGAGCGCCGGTTTCTTCAAGCGGAAGGCGCGGATCAGGTGGATGTCGCCGTATACGAATGGGAAGCGGCCGAAAAACGGCTGGACGTGCTTCTCAAACAAGTGCGGCGGCTCTGGCACGGTCAGACGGCGTGCGACGAGGCGGCGTGCGGCGGAAGTGAGCTGTCGTGACGGCGAACGGCATCGCGGGGTGGTTGCTGGCGTTTTCCGCCGGGGCGCTGGCGGCTGCGGCGCTGCTGGATCACCGGGCACGGAAGCAGGCGGTACGGCAGGGATGGAAATTCGTCGGGGCGGCGGCTGCGGTCGCACTGTCGTCGGGCATCGCCCCGGCATTCGATCTGGAAGTGCCGTTCAACCTTTTTACGGTCGCGTCGGTCTGGTTGCTCGGCGTGCCTGGTCTCGCGATGGTGTGGGCCATTTATGCCGTGTGGATGTAGACGCGTACTTCGGCGCGATGCCGGGGTGGGCGCGCCCGGTACGCCGCAATGTCAGGCGGGGCGGCGTTGGCCCGGCGATAAACCCGACGACGGTCCAGCGATAATCCACCGGACGGACCGTCGTCGGGATGGTGATATAGTCTGGATATAACCGCCGGTCGACCGCCGTCGTTTTATACCCACCACATATTCGTCAGCTTCT
This sequence comes from Candidatus Reconcilbacillus cellulovorans, assembly GCA_002507565.1. Taxonomy (GTDB): domain Bacteria; phylum Bacillota; class Bacilli; order Paenibacillales; family Reconciliibacillaceae; genus Reconciliibacillus; species Reconciliibacillus cellulovorans. Next base: position 77,351 of record MOXJ01000005.1, on the reverse strand, counting down.
CCCGAATGAGCACTTGCTTCAAGTTCTGCACCGCTTTCGTGAACCCTTCTTCCACCGACATCAGGCCGTCCTCATGTTCGATGCTGACGACATAGTCGTAGCCGACGAGGCGCAGCGCGCTGATGATGTCGGCCCACGTCTTCAGATCGTGGCCGAAGCCGACGGTGCGGAACTGCCACGCGCGGTCGAGCATGTTCGTGTACGGCTGCATGTCGGTCAAGCCCCAACGATTGACGTTGTTCGGGTCGATCGCCGTGTCCTTGGCGTGGAAATGGTGAATGGCGCCGGCGCGGCCGAGGATCAACACGGCTTGAACCGGGTCGATGCCTTGCCACCACATGTGCGACGGGTCCAGATTGGCGCCGATCACCTCGCCGACCGCCTCGCGCAGGCGCAGCAGCGTGCCCGGCGAATGGACGGAGAAGCCGCCGTGCAGTTCGAGGCCGATTTTAACGCCGCGGGCAGCCGCATATGCGCCGACTTCTTTCCAGTAAGGAATGACTTTCGTTTCCCACTGCCATTTCAAGAGTTCCTGAAAATCGTTCGGCCACGGCGACACCGGCCAGTTCGGATATTTGGCGTCGTCGGAATCGCCGGGACACCCGGAAAACGTGTTGACGACCGGCACTTCGAGTTGTGCGGCGAGGTCGATCGTCTTGATGAGAATGTCGTGATCGGCTTTGGCGCGGTCGCGGTTCGGGTGAAGCGGGTTGCCGTGGCAGCTGAGCGCGCTGATGACGAGTCCGCGCGATTCGACAGCGCGCTTGAAAGCGCGGCGTTTCGACTCGTCGGCGAGAAGCTCGTCGGGTTTGCAGTGGGCGTCGCCCGGCCAGGCACCGGTGCCGATCTCGACGGCTTCGAGCCCGTGGGCGGCGATGAAGTCCAGCGCTTCCTCGAACGGTTTTTGGGAAAACAACACGGTGAAAATGCCGAGTTTCACGAGGATTCCCTCCGTTGGCGATTGGAAATTTTCGCTGCCACCCACTATTATAACATTGGGGATCACCACCCGAACAATAATCCCGCGTACACCCGGCGCACCAATTCGGCATCCGGGATGTACACCGCGACCGCCAGCACGACGATCAGCTGCGTCAGCAGGCACCGCGCATAAAAATGGATGGCGCCGACCTTTTTGCGGTTGACGGTCGTGCGGCCGAGCAGGTTTTCGACCGCCAACACCGCGCCGTGCCAGAGTCCCCACACGACATACGTCCACGTATAGCCGTGCCACAGGCCGATCAGCAGCATGATGACGACCGACAGCCCCGCCGCCGTCCGCCGCGACACGTTGCGCCGCGCGACGAGCAGGTAGACGTGGTCGCGGAACCAGTCGGCCATCGTCGCGTGCCAGTTGCGCCAGTACTGGGTGAGCGTCGGCGACAGGAACGGCCGCTTGAAGTTTTCCGGGACGTTGTAGCCGAACAGCCGGCCGAAGCCGATCGCGATGTCGGAATAGCCGCTGAAATCAAAATAAATCATCACGTAAAACCAGGCCATCAGAAACAGCGACTCCGCCGCGTGCATGTCGCCCGACCCGGCGGCGACGGCGTCGAACACGCGCTGCATCCAATAGACGACGACCGTTTTCTTGAACAGGCCGAGGACGATCCGTTTGACGGCTGTTTCCAGATCGGCGGCGCCGACGTCGTACGGCCGCGCGGCGTCGGCGAGAAAATCGCGGAATTTCAGAATCGGCCCGGACGTGAACGTCGGCACGAACAGGATGAAATTGAAATAGTCGACCGCCCGCGCCCGGCCTTCCTGCCCGACGAAATAGGCGAAATAGACGGCGTCGATCGCTTTCAGCACGTAATAGATCAGTCCAAGCGTTACGATCGCGTTGTAAAACGGCGGTTCGGGCAAAACGCCCATGTCGACGAACCGGACGGCGCTGACGGCGGCGACGTTGGCGGCGATCAGGCCCCAAAATCCGGCGCGCCGGAACGACCTCGCCCGGCAGAGCCATACGTAACCGGCGTAGTTGGCGGCCGTATACGCCAGCGCAAACGCGACGAGCGGTCCGTGGAACCGGCTGAACACGGCGAGAAAAGCGACGTTGAACGAAAGAAGCAGCCACCGTTTGTTCCACGTCCATCGCTTCGTCGCGGCGAGCAGGCCGGCGAATCCCGCGAGCGCGGCCAGGGCGTAAACGTCGGTGAACCACATGGCGCGCTAAAACCCCTCGTACAGAAATTTCGCCGGCCCCGACAGGTGCAGGACGACGAGTGCGGCGAGGATCACGTAGACGGCGACTTCGAAAAGTTTGCGGACGAGCGGAGCCACGCGTCGACCTCCCTTGTGAATTTCGGCGCTCCCGTATTTCGCTCCAGATGAACGAGATCGTGAAAATCTTCGGGCGCAAACCGGTCGGCCAGATCGAGTACGGGCACGCCCCGGCGCGCGAGCAGGGCGCCGACCGTTTCGCGCAACGGTCGCCAGTAGCGTTGCGGCGGATAGGCCGGGTCCGGGTTGACCGGCATCCAGACGACCCCGACGAAAAGCCGACGTTTTTCCGCGTAGTCGAGCACCCATTCCAGCGCTTCTAGATTACGCCTCATGTCGCGTTCGACCGTCATCCCGCCGAACCGGCGTTCGTATTCGTTCCATTTGTCGCGCAGCTTGTCCGGCGGCAGGCGGCCGAAATACAGCTGCTTGCCCATCCAGGCCGGCTTGTAACTCAAGTCGATCCGCCTCTCGTCCCGCAGCCCCCGCCAGAGCGTGCGGACGGCGGCTTCGGCGGCGTCGCGGATCGGGCCGCGGTAGAAATACAGATAGGGCTCCCACGGTTTGCGGTGCCACGGGTAGAACGGGTCGGTCTCCAGCTTGTCCAGCATCGCGTGCGGGTCGATGCCGATCAGGAGCACGCCTTCCGGTTCGTAGAGCCGTTTTTGCAGAATGGCTTTCAGGTCGGTCAGCTTGCCGTACGCCAGACCCATCTCGACGAGCGGGATTTCCGCCTGCTCCTCGATGTAGGCGCCGGTGACGGCGGAATTGCCGAAAAAGACCGGCCCTTTGCGCGCGCCGCCGTGGCGCAGGATCGTTTTCGTGAAATCGTCTTTGTAAAAACGGTCGGAGCGGCCGACCGGATCGAGAGCGGCGACGGCGGCGTCGAGCGCCCAAAAGCCGACCGCAAAAGCGAGCACGAACGCGTTGGCGCGCAGGAAGCCGGCGAGCCGGCTGGCGAGGCCGGGTCTGCGATGCCGTCGTCGTCGAAGCGGCGGGGGCGTTCCGCCCGGGCTGCCGTTTCGGCTGCCGGTCGAATCGGCGGCCGAAACGGCGGGACCGGTCCCGCCGCCGGTGGTGTCGCGTGCGCCGCGGCTAGGGCTGTCGCCGCAGACGGCAGAGTCGGCGATCTTGCGGCCGTCCGCGCCGAACCCGGCGCCGTTTGCGCCGCTCATTTCGGCGTCACCCGGTCCGCCGTGCGGTCGCCGGCCGTCATGCCGCCGACGGGCGGTTCTTGCCGCCGCGCGCGCCAGCGGTCGTATTCTTCGCGGAAGCCCGTCGGCCAGCCGTCCTCGTCGGGGCCGAACTGGGCGAGAAAGGCGAGCGCCCATCGCTCGAGCCCGAAGCCGACGCAGGCGGTCGTCGCCGGCCGTTTGCCCGCGCGGATGGCGAACGCCGTGCCGAAGGTCGAGCCGTGAAAATTGACCGAACTGCAGGCGATCGTTTTGCCGAGGTGCGGGACGGTCAGCCGCAGCTCGTATTTCATTTCTTGATGCCGCTGGAACGACGCCTTAACCTGGAAATCGTTCGTGAAAAACGGGTCGTTCGCGTTTTCGATCGCGCCGTCGAGCTCCCAGTCGATCATGAGCTGTTTGAGGTATTCGACGGCTTTCAGCCGGTTTTCTCGGACAAATTCCGGTTTGCCGACGAACACGACCTCGCGCATCGTAAAATCGAGCAACCGGCCGAAATCGCGGTGGTTGAGCGATTCGTACCGGTGGCATTTGGCGACGGCAGTGACGGCGACGCCTTCGCCGGGTATGGTTTCATTTTGAAGTCCTTCATAGCAGTGGTAGCAAACGGAGGGATTCATCGCCAGAGCCGGCGTCGCCAGCGCGCGGTTTTCGCCGAACCGCTCGGTTTCCGGCACGCCGTCCCAGTCGCCGGCGCGCCGCACCGTTTCCGCAAACGCCTCGATGACGTCCAGGTCGGCGCGCAGATGGGTCACGAAATGGACGTGTTCGGGAAACGACGTAAAATGTTGCGTGCGCCCGAGACTGGACGCCGAGATGACGGCGGGATACGCCTCTTCCGTCGCGCCGAACGGGCGGGCGACGCGTTCGACGAACGCATCGTCGAAAAAGCGCAGCAGCCGCGACACCGGCTCGCGGAACAGCCAAAGCCCCGGCCCGAGTTCGCGCAGCGCCCGGCGGCGAACGAGCTCGGCGACGATGTCGTCCGCGTAGGGCATCGGACCGCGGTTGCGGAACAGGACATGCTCGCGGAAGCCGAATTCGCCGCCGGCGTACCGGTCGATCAGCCGCTCGATGCGGGAGCGCAGTTCGCGCTCATCGGCCGGCGGTTCGCAGACGATCAGCAGGTCGTCGCCGTCCAGCGCGACGTCGCGGACGTTTTCGGCGGCGAAAGCGGCGGCGTATTTCAGCTGTCCGCGCCGGTCGGGCGGCAGCCGGTCGAGCGGCACGCGCAGTCGGAATTCGCTCACTTCAGCGTTCACCTCGCCGCTTCGCCTCGATGAACCGCGCGATTTCGCGGATCGTGTTCATCGGGTAAAGCATGATGTCGCGGTCGGTCACCTGCACGCCGTACGTTTGCTCGATGTGGGCGATCAGCGCGGCCGCGCCGATCGAATCGACGTAACCGTAATCGAACAGATGAACGTCGACGCCGAAGTCCTCGTCGTTTTCGTCGATGCCGTAGCGGCGGCGGATATGGTCTTCCAGTTCGCGGATGATCGTGTCGCAATCCATGTCGTCGCGTCTCCCGTCGTTTTTGTCCTGTTGAAAATGGGGGTTCAATATCGCAAGCGGCGCCCGAATCCGGATGGCGGCCTCCGAGCGTTTGGCCCGGATCCTGTGCGCCGCTTCCCGTATGTGATACCCGGGGCGTCGACGTCGGCCGTATGGCGCCGGCGCCGTCACCGGAATGTTTCGGACACGCGCAGGGCGACCGGCCCGCCGAAATGGGTGACGACGTAGGCGTAACCGTCGCCGGAACGCGACGTCTCGATTTTAAGCGGCGCGTCCGCGTCCGCTGCCGCGATGTCGAGCGGCCTGGGCGAATACAGCTTGATCTGCTGTATGCCGTCGCCGTCCAGAAATATGCGCGTGCCGCCGCTTTCGTCCGGCGCGAGGCGGAAGGGCACGTTGCAGCGCACGAGGTGCGCGCGTTCCGGCCCCCAGCCGATCCCGACGCCGGCCGGCCGCGGCAGACCGACGTACAGCTTGCCGTTCATCCGCGCATAGATCGGCGAATCGGTATCCAGCCGGTAGCCCGCCAGCGGCGTTCCGGGTTCGACGGACACGCCCGGCGCGTCGCGATAGCCTCCCGCCAGTTCGGCCGGCACGCGGCGCGTGTCGGGAACAAGGCGAATGTTGAAATGAAAACCGCCGCGTAAAAAATCGCGCAACCGGTCCCACACCCACGACGCGAGCGGTTGGCGTACGCGCACGTCGCCGAGCAGCGCCGTCAGCGCCGAACGAGCCAGCTGCGGTTCGCTCACGAAATTGTAATCGGCTTCGTCGCGGATGCGGTCGAGTTCCCGCACGAAGGCGAGCAGCTCGCCGACGCGGTCGGGAAAATGGTATTCCACGTGTTCGAAATAATCGATCGGCAAGTCGAACCGGACGTACGACTCGTAGACGCCGCGCGCGCGCCCGTTGCCGAAGCCGCGGACGGGCGTATGGAGAACCATCGGCCCGTTCAAGCCCCCGGCTTCCAGTAAAAACGGCATTCCCCACAAATACGAGGAGCCCCACGCCGGATCGTCCGGGGCGCCCGGCGACCGAAACCCGAAATTGAACCAGATGCCCGCTTCGCTCTCGACGCGGAACGTCTGGAGCGGATCGGCCGCGTTGACGCGCCACGTATGTTGGTTCGCGCCCGTAAGTTCCCACGGGATGCCGAGCGCCCGGAACATTTGCCGGTGCAGCGCGATTTCCTCCCGCTCGGCGTTCGCCGTCCGGAAGTGGTGCGTGAACAGATGCGGGATCAGCTCCAGCCGGTGTTCCCGCGCGTACGCCAGAAATTCGTCCAGCTGCGCGCGGTACGGAAACGCCGGATCGTCCAACGCAACGGCGGGGCCGTATTCCAGTTGGCCGACGACGAGGTCGGGCCGACCGTCGCCGTTCGCGTCGCGGACGAGCGGCGCGGAATAGCGGCCGCCGACGAGCGCGTGCGTGCCGACGGCGTTCGGCGAGTCGCCTTCGATCGGCCCGCGGGCCGTCCAGACGCCGTCGGCTTCCTGTTCATATAATACCAGATCGCCTTCGCGATTGCCGACGATAAGCTCGGCCCGCCCGTCGCCGTCGAGGTCGCCGACGGCCGGCGCGACATAGGCGAGCCCGGTGTCGGCGAGCGTCCGGCCGCGTCCGAACCGGAGCGCCCTCCCGTCCGCCCGGCTTCCGTCCGCGCCGCCCGCGTCTGCGCCTCTATCCGCGTTACCCGGACCAAGGGCGCCGGGACCGGTGTCTTCGTATCGCCCGGGAAACCACGTCAGCCGTCCGTCCGCGCCGCCGACGACGAGATCGGGGACGCCGTCGCCGTCGAGATCGCCGATGGCGGGAACGGCGTAGCCGCCGGGCGCTCGGACCGGCTCCCCCTCCGCCGCCAGCGGTTCCGGGCGCGACCAGGCGCCGTTCGGCGAGCGGTCGGACAGGCGCCGCGACACGCGGACGAAGCCGTCGGCAGAGCCGATCAAGAGTTCCGGCCGTCCGTCGCTGTCCAGATCGACCGCCGCCGGCGCTGCAAAGCCGCTCTCGACGCGAAGCGGAGCCCCGTCGTCGCCGACCAGCGTCTCAGCTGGGGCGAACGCGTCGGGCGGCGCGACGCCGACCGGCGTTTGCGGCGCGCCGGAGTCGGTACGCCTGTCGGACGCACGGCCGACGTTTCGGTACAAGCGGACGGTGCCGTCGGAGCTGCCGGCCAGCAGGTCGTCGCGTCCGTCGCCGTCGGCGTCCAGAAACGCCGGCGCCGCACGGTAGGGGGTATCGACCGGTTCCGCCAGCGGGACGCGCACCGGCGCCGGGGCGGCCGTCATCTTTTGTCCGCCGCTCAGCAAATACGTGCCGCTTCCGTAAAACGAATTCGGAAATTCCCCCGCGAACTTCGGCGCTTCCCGCGTCCCTTCATTCAAATGGACGACGACGGTCTCCGTCCATCGATACCACGTAAACGCCGCGCGGATCAGCGAAAACGACGGAATCTGATCGTATTCGCGCAGCAGTTCGGTCCAGCGGATCGCTTCGCGGTCGCGAAAACCTTCCATCGCCTCGAAATGGTTCTGATACGCCATCGCCGGCCGGCCGTACGGCCCGAGCACCTTGCGTACGGCGAAACCGTATTTGGATTTGAACACGAACGCCGCATACTCGCTCCGCAAAAGCGCGTTCGCCGTCGCGAACGCGAAATGGAAATACGGCCGGGGCGGCCGCGGCTGCCGGTCGAAGTAGATTGCGCCCGGCTTCGGACCGGCGGCCGCGATTTTTTCCGCCGTCGCCGCGAAGCCTCGCTTTTCGTCGAAACCGGAGACCAGATCGTACCCGGTCGGATAGTACCGGTTCGGCAAAAACGCGGACGCCGCAAACACCGTTCCGCGGCCGTACCGGTGAACGGCGAACAGCGACACGCCGTTCCAATCCACGAGCGACCGCGCGCCGCCTTCGCGCGGCAAAAGCCCGTAGCCCCAATCGAAACCGGGCAGCATCGTCCCGACGCCGATCTGGCTCTCCACGTCGGCGGCGAACCGGCGCACGACGTCCTGCAAACCTGCCGCGTCCGGATCGGTTTCCGGGTACGTCCAGTCGAGACGGCTGCCGGCCCGCACGCGCGTCACGTCGCCGCCGAGCAGATCAGCGGGCACGTGCGGCAACAAATCGTTTTCCAGAAAAAGATGCCCGCCGCCGCGAACGTAGGCGCGCAGCGCGGGAATTCGCTCGGCGAGTGCATTCGTTCCGGCGAGCGCCGGATCAAGGTAAACGGCGTCGTAGCGCGAAAGCCGGAGCGGGCTGATCCTGTCGAAACGCGCGACGTCGACGCGGACGCCGGCGACGAGCGTCTGCCGCAAATGTTGAACGGCCGACGGATCGTAATGCGCGTCGGCGACGGCGTACAGCAGGCGGATTTCATAGTCGAGCGGCCGCATCAGCGTCGAAAGCAGCACGGCTGCGAGCAGAACGGACGGCAAGGCGGCAGACGTTAGGACGGCGGACAACCGCCGGAACACCGCTTTTCGGATACGTTCGGCCACGGACGGCTCCCCCGTTCGGCAGACCGGACTTTCCGTATGATTTCTTCATTATACCATATCGGGGGAACGTTTTCGGGGGCTTCGCTTCTCCGCCCTTCTCCGCCTTCTCCGCGTCTTTCCAGCGACGGGACGAATGGCGGAAAAGTCAGACGGCGGCATTAGATCGAGGGGGAAGTTTGATTTTTTTCTTTCCAGAACAGTTGCTTTCCGGTGCTGCGAAGGTAGACGTTTCGCTTGAAAGTTTTGAGAATCTTAAAAGTACTATACAAATCATAAACAGAAGCAAGACCATTCAGATAAGCAAACTGAATGAGGGGTTTTGAAAACCAAGAGAGTGACGGACCGAAAACGGAGATGAGCAACAGCGGAATAACTGTAAGAATCGTGAAAGGCGCAAGCAGCACGAGGAGATAACGGTTTCGCGTCACAACACCGTCGTAGTAAGCGAAAGCGACAAGATGGGGAAAGGAAATTCCGACATAACTTTTTTGAGAAAAAAGGCCTCCGGGAAAAAAAGAAGCATGAACGAGCTCATGAAGAACCAAGATAACGAGCATGTAAAGAACAATTACACCGAGACTCCAATCAAGAGTGTCGGTAAATCCTCTCCCATATGTTAAAGAAAAATATAAATCTATAGAAAAAGGTATTATTATAAAAATTGGTAAAATTTTTAGGACAGTAATCCAGAAATTTTTAACGGTAAACGGATTTCCAAATGGCTTCCAATCCTGCTCAGAAAGAAAATCAGATTGATTCGGGATTCTAAACGTAATTTTCATTAAAAATTCTCTCCTTTCTCTCCTATGAGAACCGGCAGCCATGGAGGCCGCCAGTTCTCTCTCATAGGCATGACTCATTCTATCAAGGTAAATACGGGCTCAACGTTTGTCGAACCGATTGGTATGCATCGCGAATGCCATTATACGCATTCCTGACGAAGTCGGCCGTATGCTGCCCGATTGTCTTTCCGGTCTCTTGTTTTACGATTTCATTGGCTGTGTCGTATGCCCAAGCGCTGAAAATACCGATGACAATCGGAACAATCGGATTCCCGCCTTCCTGCTTTATCAGCTCTTGTTCGTCCAGTTCCGTAAAGCCCGGACGAAGCTCCAGACAAGCATTCATGGAAAAACTCACCTCTTGGCGTTGAAATTTTTTGTATCCCAGGCCTGGTCACGATTTAGATTGTATCTGAAAAAATGAAAGATGAATAGTACTCATTTTTGAGGTACTCCAAGATTTCCGATAGATATTTAAGAAATTTCGTACAACTGGATCGGGCCTGTGACCCGTCGACACCCCGAAATGCCGCTTTTGATGCTTTCCACCCCTTTCTTTCCGCCGTCGGGTTTTCAGCAGGCGCGGCGGACTGCTATAATCGAAAAGGATGCGAATCCGACCGACATCCGCCATTTGTTGTGGAGGAAGGCGTACAAGCCATGGTCACGCTTCTGCGCAAAACGCCGGAATCGCCGCACTCTGCCGTTTCCCGCCCTGAGCTGCTCGCCCCCGCCGGGGACTGGGACAGCCTGCGCGCGGCGGTGGCGGGCGGCGCGGACGCCGTCTACTTCGGCGTCGAGACGTTCAACGCGCGCGCCCGGGCGCAAAACTTCCGGGCCGACGAGCTGCCGGACGTGATGGCGTTTTTGCACCTATACGGCGTCAAAGGATATATGGCGTTCAACATTCTCGTGTTCGAAGACGAGCTGGACGAGGCGAAACGGCTGATCCGTGCCGCCGTGGAAGCCGGCGTCGACGCCGTCATCGTGCAGGATCTCGGCCTGATCCGGCTCATCCGCGAGCTGTCGCCGGATGTGCCGATCCATGCATCGACGCAGACGACGGCGACGTCGCCGGAGGCGGTCGAATTCCTGCGGTCGCTCGGCGTCGAACGGGTCGTGCTCGGCCGCGAAAACAGCTTGAAGCACATCCGCATGATCGCCGAGCGGACGCGCATGCCGCTCGAAGTGTTCGTTCACGGCGCGCTGTGCGTGTCGTATTCCGGCCAGTGCCTCACGTCGGAAATGTGGGGCGGCCGCTCCGCCAACCGCGGCGAGTGCGCGCAGGCGTGCCGGTTGCCGTACGAACTGGTCGTCGACGGAAAGGTCAAGCCGATGGGCGATGTGCGCTATTTGCTGTCGCCGATGGATTTGGCCGCGATCGAGCTCGTTCCGCGGCTGATCGAGGCGGGCGTCGCTTCCTTCAAAATCGAGGGGCGGCTTAAGAGCGCGGAATACGTCGCCAATACGACGGCGAAATACCGGAAGGCGATCGACGACGCAACCGCCGGACGGCCGGTGCGGTTGTCCGCCGAGGAGATGCGCGAGCTTCAGCAAAGTTTTTCGCGCGGGTTTACGACCGGCTTTCTCGAGGGCACCAACCACAAGCGCGTCGTGGAAGGCACGTTTCCGAAAAGCCGCGGCGTTTATCTCGGCCGCGTGCGCGCAGTGTTGGCCGACGCGGTCGTCGTCGACCTGGAGGCGCCGCTCAAGCGCGGCGACGGCATCGTGTTCGACGCCGGCGATCCGGAAAGCGACGAAGAAGGCGGCCGGGTGTACGACCTGCGGAGAAACGGCCGGAAATGGGAGGGCGAGGCGCCGGGCGGCCGGTTCGAAGTCGTGATGGGGCGCGGCGACGTCGATCTGAAACGGATCCGTCCCGGTCACCGCGTCTGGAAAACGGATGATCCCGCGCTTAACCGCAAGCTGCGCGCGACGTTTGAAACCGACCGGCCGTACCGGACGTTTCCGGTCCGCGTCCGCGCTTCGGGCCGCGAGGGACGGCCGCTTGTCGCCGAATGGACGGACGCGTCGACCGGAAGGACGGTCGTCGTCGAAAGCGCGTCGCCGCTTCAACCGGCACGGACTCGGCCTCTCGACCGGGAACTGCTCGCCGCTCAGTTCGGCAGGCTCGGCGGTACGCCGTTTGTGCTGGAAGCCGTCGAGTCCGATGTTCCCGACGGGCTCGCCGTTGCGGTCCGCGAGCTGAACGACATGCGCCGCCGTGCGGTATCGCTGCTCGAGGCGGAGCGACGGAAGCCGCCGCAGTACCGCTGGCGCGACGCGGATCCGTATGCCGACGCTTTCGGCCGGGCGGATGACGAGGCGGAGACGGCGGCGAAAAGTCGAGCCGGGCTTTGGCCGCCGGCGTCGGCCGACGAATCGGACGAAGCGGAAAACACGGACGGTTCACCCGCCGCCCGGCTGGTCGCGCTTTGCCGCACGCTCGAACAAGTGCGCGCCGCCTGCGGCACGGACGTCGCGTGGATTTACGCCGACCCGGAATTTTTCGCGCAAATGCCGGAGGCGGTCGCGATCGCGCGCGAGGCGGGCAAGCCGATCGCGCTGGCCGTGCCGCGCGTCCATATGCCGGGGGAAAACGGCTATTTCCGCCGCATCCTCGACCTCTGCCCGGACGCGGTGCTCGTGCGCAACCTCGGCGCTCTCGAATATTTCCGGCGCATCCGCGCCGAGCGGCCGAACGAACCGGCGCCGATGCTCATCGGCGATTTTTCGCTGAACGCGGCCAACCACAAGACGGTCCGGCTGCTCGTCGAATCCGGATGCGCGCGGGTGACGGCGTCGTACGACCTGAATGCGCGGCAAATGGCGGAGCTCGTCCGCCGCTCGGATCCGCGGCGGCTCGAAATCGTGATTCATCAGCATCTGCCGATGTTTCACACCGAACATTGCGTCTATTGCGCGTTTCTGAGCGAGGGCACCGACTATACGAACTGCGGAAGGCCATGCGAGCGGCACCGCGTCAGCCTGCGCGACCGGCTCGGCATGGATCATCCCGTGCGAGTCGACGAAGGGTGCCGCAACACGGTGTACAACGCGATCGAGCAGTCCGGCGCGGAATTTTTGCCGACGTTTCTGAAGCTCGGCGCGCGGTTTTTCCGTATTGAATTTCTGGAAGAGCCCGCGGACCGCGTCGTCGAGACGATCGAGCTGTATCGCCGGGCGATCGCCGGCGAGATCGAAGCCGAAGACGTCTGGAAAACGCTCAAGGCGTTGCGCCGCCTCGGTGTGACGCGCGGCCATCTGGCGGGATGAGGGGGGAACGTCGTGTCGCCGAAAGGGATTACCGACAAGCTGGTCGCCCTGTTTCGCGAAGGCGCGGCGACGAGTGATCCACAGAAACGCGACGCGGCCCGGGCGGCGGCGTACGACCTCGGCGGCAAAATCGTCGGGCTGTCGCTCGTCCTGGCGTCCGCCGTCTTTCATTCGGTCGGCCTCGCGGACCTGGCGCTGTGGGGCGCGATCGGAATTTTATTCCAGGTGCTTATGTTTTACCTGTTCGAATGGCTGACGCCGTTTAAAGCGGTCTCCGAGATTCCGGCCGGCAATGTGGCTGTTGCCGTCTTCGCCTCGCGGCTCAGTTTTGCTGCCGGGCTGCTGATGGCGGCGCTGATCAGTTACTGAACCGGCGCCGGGCGGCACTCGAAGTCCGTCGGCCGTCGCTTTAAGCTTCGTTTCAGCTTTCGCTAAGGTTGTTTTAGGGTTGTCCGCGTAAATTGAAAGGGGACAGCCCGACCGCAATCGCTAACGATGGGAGGTCGACAACGTGCTGGAAGTTTCCCGCGTCAGCAAAGTGTACGAAAACCAGCGGGGGGTTTACGACATCGACTTTTCGATGAGCCGCGGCGAAATCGTCGGTTTTCTCGGGCCGAACGGCGCCGGCAAGACGACGACGATGCGCATGATTACGGGGTATCTAAACCCGACGCGCGGCCGTATTCTCGTCGACGGCATGTCGATGGCGGACCATCCGCGCAAGGCGCGCCGCAAGATCGGCTATTTGCCGGAAACGCCGCCTTTGTATCCGGAGATGACCGTCGGCGCCTATTTGAAATTCGTCGCCGACCTGCGCGACGTTCCGGTGCGCGAGCAGAAGCGCCGCATCGGTGAAGTGATCGAGAAGCTCGGCTTGAAAGGACGCGAGCGGCAAATCATCCGCAGCCTGTCGAAAGGCTACAAGCAGCGCGTCGGCCTGGCGCAGGCGATCATTCACAAGCCCGACCTGCTCGTGCTCGACGAACCGACGTCGGGGCTCGACCCGAAACAGATCATCGAAATCCGCGAGTTGATCCGGGAGCTCGGCAACAACCACACCGTGCTGCTCAGCACCCACATTTTGCCGGAAGTTCAGGCGATCTGCAACCGCGTCCTGATCATCAACCAGGGGCGGATCGTGATGGACGGGCAGCCGGATCAGATCGCGCAGTCGATGGCCGATCGGTTCGAGGTTGTGCTGGAAGTCCGGGGCGACAAAGCCGACGTGCTGCGGACGATCCGGGAAACGTCCAACGTTTTTCGCGTTCAAGAGGAAAAAGACGGCGCGCCGCCCGAACCGGGCGTCGTCCGCGTGCGGGTGACCGCCAGGGGTAACCGCGACATTCGCGAGGCGCTGTTTTTCCGGCTGGCGCAGCAGGGCATGCCGATTCTGGAGATGCGCCGCGCGAGCCTGACGCTGGAAGAAATCTTCCTGAAGCTGACGGCCGGCGAGCCGGTGCCGTGGGTCGGCCGCGCGAAACCGGCGCAAGCGGCGTCGGCGCAGGAGCGCAAGACGGAGGCCGCAGGCGATGCGGGGCCGGAAACGTCGAACGGCGGCGGGTCGGACGTCCCCGAAGCGGATGTCCCCGAAGCGGACGTCCCCGAAGCAGACGTCTCCGGAACGGACGACGGCGGAGCGGACAGCGGCGGCGACGTTTCGCCGGACGGGCGCGACGACTCGTCGGAGGTGAAGGACCGTGCGTAGAACGTGGGCGATTTTCCGCAAAGAATTCGCGATGTATTTTTACTCGCCGACTTCCTATGTGGCGTTTGCCTTTTTCTTTTTGCTGTTCGGGTTTTTCTTTATTAACCAATTTTTAGGGACCTTGCTGGTCGACGTCCGGCCGATTTTCGGCAACATCATGTTCATGCTGCTGTTCGCCGTGCCGCTTTTGACGATGCGGCTCGTGTCGGACGAACTGCGGTTCGGTACGGACGAGCTGCTTTTGACTTCGCCGGCGAGCATTGCGGAAATCGTGATCGGCAAATATTTGGCCGCGCTCGGCGCGTTGCTTTTGCTTATCGCGGGCAGTTTTCTGTATCCGTTCATTCTGTCGAGGTTCGGCGACCTCGACCAAGCCGTGCTGTGGATGAGCTATCTCGGCATGTTTCTGCTCGGCGCCGCGATGATGGCCGTCGGGCTGTTCGCCTCGACGTTGACGGCGCATCAGATGGTCGCCGGTATTGTCTCGTTCGCCATGCTGCTGATGTTCTGGCTGGTCGATTGGCTGGCGTATTCGCGTTTTCCCGAGGCGAAATCGGTGCTCGAACAGTTTTCGCTCGTCGGGCGAATGGAGGATCTGAACAAAGGCATTTTCGACCTGTCCGATGTGCTGTTTTACATTTTGCTGAGCGCCGTCTTCCTTGCTCTGAGCATTCAGTCGCTGGAGCGCCGGCGCTGGAAATGAAGGGGGGAGTCGCGTGAACCGATGGATTCGCGGCACGAACTCGGCGGTGCTGTCCGCCGCGGTCGTCGTGCTGTTCGTGCTCTCGACGCTTTTTCTCGGCTCACGGACGGGACTGCAGTGGGATTTGACCGCCAACAAGCGGAACACCCTGTCCGAAAAAACGATCACCACGCTGCGCAACCTGAAAACCGACATTCGCGTGTTGACGTTTTTCGAAAGCGGCAACCAGGTCGGATCTAGACAAATTCTTGATCTTCTGAAAGAATATTCAAAAAGAACCGATCGTTTCACCTATACCGAGGTCGACATCGAGCGCGATCCGATGACGGCGAGAAAATATGAGGTGACGACGCCGGGCACGATCGTCGTCGAGACGAAGGAAGGCAAGACGAAAAAACTTTACGATTACGACATGTTCAGCGTCAACCAGGACGGTTCGTACGCGTTTGCCGGTGAGATGAAGCTGACGCAGGCGATCGTGCAGCTGACGTCGGACAAGCAGCTGCCGGTGTATCTGCTGTCCGGTCACGGTGAAATTCCGATGTCCCAACTGAGCAGTTTGACGTCCGCGCTGGAAGGAGACAACTATGCGGTCAAAGAACTGAACCTGCTGAAAGAGGGCAAAGTGCCCGAAGACGCCACGGCCGTGTTCATCATCGGCCCGCAGAACGACCTGACCGACCAGGAGCTTGCGGTACTGCGCGAATACGTCAAGGGCAAGGGTAAGCTGTATGTATGCATCGGTTATAGCGCCAACATGGCGTCTTGGAAAAACATTCCCGCGCTGCTCGGCGATCTCGGCGTGAAAAGTCTGAACGCCGTCGCCGTCGAGCTGCGTACGACGCTGTTTAACAACCCGCTGACCGTCGTTCCTGACTACGGTTTTCACGAGACGGTCAACCCGCTCGACGAAAAAGGGCTTGTCGTCGTGTTGCCCGGCGCGATCGCGTTGTCGGCGACGGCCGATCATCCGGATTACCGTGCGACGGCGTTGCTTCGGACGTCGGCTCAGTCGTACGGCAAAACGAATCTCGATGTGTTCGCTTCCGGTACCGTCCGGGAAGAAGACGTGCGTAAGGCGGCGGGCGATATCGACGGGCCGCTCGACCTCGCCTATGCAGTCGAGGACAAGGACGGCAAGCCGAAGGCGATCGTCGTCGGCAACGCCCTGTTTTTGAACAACCAGCTCATCCGCGAGCAGGCGAACGAAAACTTCGCGCTGAACACGGCGGCTTGGCTGCAGGAAAACGAAAACTTGGTCACGATCGCCCCGCGCGTGGAGACGCTGCAGCAGGCGATCATCACCCGCGGGCAGGCGAACGCCGTCGTCTGGACGTCGGTCGTCCTGTATCCGGCGATGTTTCTCGCCGTCGGCGGCCTCGTCTGGTGGAGGAGGCGGACGGGATGATGCGCCGGCTTGCGCCGACACTGATACTCGTCGTGCTTTGCGTCGCCGCCTGGCTGTACGCCCGAAGCCAGAACTATTTTCAGGAGAAGGAAGAGACGTTGGCGAAACTCGCCGATCCCGGCGACAAAGAAGTGACGGCCGTCGAAGTGCGGTCGGCCGACGGCGAAGTCGCGCTGGAAAAAAACGACGGGACCTGGCAGATGACGAAACCGTCGCGGCTGCCTGTCGACCCGTCCGCCGTCGAGGCGTGGATTTCTTCTTTCCGCGACGTAGCGCCGCTGTCTGTCGTCGAGGCGAATCCGGCCGACATCGCCAAATACGGGCTGAAGGACGCGAAGTATGAACTGTCGGTCGGCCTGGCCGACGGTTCGGGCAAGGAGCTGCGGATCGGCGACGAGCTGCCCACCGGCGGCGCCTATTACGTGATGGCCGGCGGCGATCCGAAGGTATACAAGGTCCGCTCGGTGTTCGTCGATCCGCTGAAAAAAACGGCGTTCGATTTTATGGCGAAAAAGGCGGTCGAGTACGACGCCGCGAAGTTGAAAACGTTCCGACTGACGTGGAAAGGCGAAACCTATACGATGGTCAAGTCCGATCCCGCCCGCATGGCGCACGAATCCGACTGGAAATTAAACGGCAGGACGATCTCCGGCGCCGACGCGGACGGCGTGCTGGCCAAGCTGGGCGGGCTGGAGACGAACGAGTTGGTTCGGCCGGCGTCGGAAGTGCGGCTGACCGATCCGGAGCTGCTGATCGAGCTCACGAACGCCGAATCCGACGGCAAGGAAACGCAGGCCGTCTATCGCGGACAGATCGACGGCGAGGTCGTCCGCATCGTCGCCGACGGCGGAGCATGGGCGTACGCCGTGCCAGTCGCGAACGTGCAGGCGGTCGCCGACGCCCTGAAAGAGAAGCTGACGGCGTCGCCGTCGCCGTCGGCAGAGCCGTCGCCGGCAGCGTCGCCTGCGGTGTCGCCGTCGCCGGCCGGGACGTAAGCGGGAAACTGCGCCAGGTCATTGCGGCATTTGGGCCGGTCGCTTCGTCTTGGCGCTCGCGGTTCGGGAAAATGCCGCGGAAAACGAGGAAAAAACGCGGAGGAAACTACGGCAGAGAAAAGCCGGGCTTTCGCCGCGGCGGCGGCTCCGGACGACCGGTGAACCGGCCGCCCGGAGCCTGGAATCGTGCTTGCCCGGAACGCGACTTCGTCCCAAGGTTCCGACCGCGGGGGAGGGGCGGAAACGGCGTCATCCTTCACACGGGGCGTAGACCCAATTCCAGCCGTACGCGCGCGAGCCACTCTTCCCGAAACGTCGAGTCGAGCCGCGCGGCCGCCGAGGGGGATATCACCGACGTGACGCCGGAAGCCGGGTCGACGTGCATTTCCAGCGGCGCGTCGATGCTGAGCGACCGGATGCACATCCGGAATCCGCCCTGGCACGGCGCCGCCAGTTCGTTTTGCGCCTTGTCGGCTGACCGGCTGACGCCGAGCGCGAACGTCTCGAACGGGATCCAGCCGTTCTGGGGCGAATAGTAGCCGGGATCGTAAACCGGATAGGTGATCGGTTCCATCACGCTGTCTCCTTTCTCCGTTTGCCCGTAGTCGCGTTCCGGGGCCGGACCGGCTCGTTACGCTTATTGAGCGCTGTCGCTCAAGGTGACGACCGGCACGATCGTGCAGCTGACTTTCAGCCCCCAATGCTGTTTGTAGTCGAAGGTGAATTTTTGCTGGAGGCTTACAATCCAAAATTTCAAACTGATGTCGGTCTGGCTGTTGAACTGCATGTCGCACGTCAGGTTGGCCTTGGACCCGTACTCCTTGATCACCATCGGGTTCGCGCCGCTGCTCAGCGTTTGCTGGGCCGTGCGGCCGGCTTCGGCCAGTTTGACGATGGTGTTGGAAAGGGTGTCGATCATGGTTCCTTGCTCCTTTGTCCGGAAAAATTTTTGAATCGAGACGTTTGGTCGATGAGACGTCCGCGGCTGCGGGCGTCTTTCGCCCCTCCACTTAATGGAAGTGGCGACGGGAGTCGTGGCTGTTGGCTTTGGCGGTGACGGTCTGGATGTCGGCGATGTTGAGCGAGTGGGCGATGATATTGGTCTTTCGATTGGTGTTACTGGCGGCGTAGATGAATTCTCTTGGAATCAGGGCTTTCGAGCAATAAGCTTTGAAAGAGTGTAAGCGTCAAATAGCTCCCATCCGATGAAGCTGATAAGCCTTTTCGCACCATCTTTCCCCTCAAACGGGACATTGTCTTGGCTCATGTAGGTAAGAATGTTACGCCAATCGTTTTGACGCTGATTCGTTCAACTCTGCTTGGAATGCCAGATGACAACGCTCTCAATTATTTAACGATTATTTATTTTCCAATTTATCTTCTTTCTTCCATTATTTCGCATCCAAATCTATTAAATACTTCAGCTTTTTTATCAATTTTTATCACTCCTGGATTTCCGTCTTCATGGCCAATATATGCACCAATAATCTGAGAGTTATATTCCACTATCGTTACACTCATCTTGTGAGTTCCGTATTTATCCTT
This sequence comes from Candidatus Reconcilbacillus cellulovorans, assembly GCA_002507565.1. Classification (GTDB taxonomy): domain Bacteria; phylum Bacillota; class Bacilli; order Paenibacillales; family Reconciliibacillaceae; genus Reconciliibacillus; species Reconciliibacillus cellulovorans. The sequence continues at coordinate 58,506 of MOXJ01000005.1, read as the reverse complement.
ACAACTCTCTTTTAATAAATAATGTACAAAACGTATTTTTTTATCCCGATAAGCCTCTAAGTTAATTCCCATATTTTCATACATTTGTTTTCTCTCTGGTAACATTAAATTTACTTCTTCCAAGTCACTTCCATAAAAACTTTTTATTTCCATACCAAATGATTCTACATACTCCTTGTGTCTTTCTTCAATATTTCTACTGCAACTAATTAAAACTAAAAACAGTAATGCAGCTGCTAGCTTTTTCATCATAAAGCACCTCTTCTACCGCGAAGATTTAAAGTGGCTTAGAAGCACAAAAAGGCTGTGTTCCAGTAAATCGGCTTGTTTCTCAATCTGTTCACGTCTGCGTTCTTCGTAAATATTGGGGACTGAGCTCTTTCAGAGGAAAGGAAAATATTGGATTCATCACTCGCAATATTCCTATTTTTGGATTTAATAAATTCCTGAATGTTTTGAAACTCTGCTTTGTTAAACTCTTTGTTATTTATTAAATCTCTAAACGTATTATCGTTTACTTGTTCCACATATGAATGACAAGGGCCCGAGGTAATAAAGTTCATTAGGAGTGTTCGATCCAGGATGTGAATCTCCTAGAGCGTATTCCACGATATTATTCGTTAAAGAGTCAACGATCATATAGCCTGCCGTTTGCGAATCTCTTTCGAGCACGACTAAAAATTTTGTTATTTGATTGTTCTCATCCCTTATTTTAATAATCTTACCAGGTTTAATACCTTGAAACTCTGTTTTTCCGAGTTGAACATGCTCATTAATTTTGGCTTCAACAACAGACAATACATTTTCCTTGTTCAAATCTTCAGTAGCCAATACTGCTGAGGTAAAAGGAAACACTAAAGCAACTGTGAAAACGGTCAAAAGCGAAACCGCCTTAATGAATCGCTGAAAATCCATTTAAATCCCTCTTGTTCAGAATCAAGTAAGATAAACAAGTTCTTTATTAGCAATCTATGGAATGACTCAATACATGTATTGTCCTAACACTTGCCTTTCCAATTCATGCCGCAGGTCCGCATGTCAATTAACAATTATATGGGAGTGCAAATTCATTATACATGCAACATTTTTGCTATGTCAATAGAGTGAATACAAAGACTGATCTTCTTTTTTCTCATTAACTAAATACGAGTGGGAAATAGCCTGTCCGGTTTGACAGGCGTCGCCCTTTCCCGCTAGACTGATGACAGAACGGAAGCCGACTTATTACCAGCAGCGCGACGCAGAGGCGATGAGACCCAATGAACCGCGGTTTTCATGCATGGCGGCACGTGTTCAAGCTGGATCCCGATCGTTCGATCGGCGACGCGGAGCTCGAGCGCGTCTGTCTGTCGGGGACCGATGCCGTCGTCGTCGGCGGCAGCACGGGTGTCACCGCGGACAATACGCTGGAGTTGCTCGGCCGTATCCGGCGGTATCCCGTCGATTGCGCGCTGGAGATATCCGATCCCGACGCGGTCGCGCCGGGTTTCGACTGGTATCTGGTTCCCGTCGTCCTGAACGCCGAGAGTGCCGATTGGGTGACGCGCAAGGCCCAGCAGGCCGTCCGTCGTTACGGTCCCCTCATTCCTTGGGACCGACTCGTTCCCGAAGGTTATATCGTGCTGAACGCGGATTCTGCCGTCGCGCGCCTGACGCGTCCGGAAACGGCGCTCGGCGCTGAAGACGTCGCCGCCTACGCGGAGCTGGCGGAGCGGCTGTTCCGGTTTCCGATCGTCTATCTCGAATACAGCGGCGTGTTCGGCGACATGGACGTGCTCCGGCACGTCCGGAAGCGGCTCCGATCGGCGCGGCTGTTTTACGGCGGCGGCGTCGACGGTCCGGACCGCGCGAAAGAAGCGGCGCAGTGGGCAGACACGGTCGTCGTCGGCAACGCGGTGTACCGCGATCTCGAACGGGCGTTGGCGACCGTCGCGGCCGTCGGCGTTCGGCCGGGACCCGGCGAGCTACCGCGTTGACGCCGCCTCGAAAAGGTCGAAGTCGGCGGAGTGGGCGACAGACCGATTTCCCCTGAAAAAAGGAAGGGGTTGCTGCGGGAATGAACACACTGACAAACTGGAACGAAATCCTAGAAACGCTCAACCCCGAACAGCGGCTCGCCGTCGAAACGACGGACGGCCCGCTGCTCGTGCTCGCCGGCGCGGGCAGCGGCAAGACGCGGGTGCTGACGCACCGCGCGGCGCATCTCGTCGCGACGGGTAAGGCGGCGCCGTGGAACATTCTCGCGATCACGTTCACGAACAAGGCGGCGCGGGAGATGCAGGAGCGCGTCGAACGGCTCGTCGGGCCGTCCGCCCGCCATATGTGGGTCATGACGTTTCACGCGATGTGCGTGCGGATTTTGCGCCGTCACGCCGACCGGATCGGCTACGCGCGCGATTTTACCGTTCTCGACGCGACGGACCAGCAGGCGGTCATCCGCGCCTGTCTGAAAGATCTGAACCTCGATCCCGAAAAATACCCACCCCGCGCGCTGCAAAGCGCCATCAGCGCGGCCAAAAACGAGCTGGTTTCCCCCGAACAGTTCGAACAGCGCGCCGGGCACGGACCGTTCGCCAAGGCGGCTGTTCAGGTGTACCACGCTTACCGAAAACGGCTCGCTGCCAACCAGGCGATGGATTTCGACGACTTGATCGCGATGACGGTGGAGCTGTTCAGGAAAAATCCCGACGTGCTCGAAGAATACCGCGACAAGTTCCGTTATATTCACGTCGACGAATACCAGGATACCAACCGCGCGCAGTATGTGTTGTGTCGGCTGCTCGCCGACGGCCACCGCAACATTTGCGTCGTCGGCGACGGCGATCAGTCGATCTACGGATGGCGCGGCGCCGATATGCGCAACATTTTGTCGTTCGAGCAGGATTATCCCGACGCGAAAACAATTCTGCTCGAGCGCAACTACCGATCGACCGGTAACATTCTTGAAGCGGCCAATCATGTCATCGGGCACAATGCCGGACGCAAACCGAAACGGCTATGGACCGACCGCGGCCCCGGTGCGAAAATCGGCCTGTACGAGGCGGGTTCGGAACTGGAAGAAGGGTTTTTCGTCGCCGAGCGCATTTTGCGCAACCGCCGCGCCGGTCGCCGGTTCGCCGACCATGCCGTGCTGTATCGCACGAACGCGCAATCGCGTGTCATCGAAGAAACGCTGATCAAATCGGACATCCCGTACCGCATCGTCGGCGGCCTCCGGTTTTATGAACGGGCGGAAATCAAGGACGTGCTCGCCTACCTGCGGCTCGTCGCCAATCCGCACGACGATATCAGTTTCGTCCGGGCGGTCAACGCGCCGAAGCGCGGCGTCGGCGAGGCGACGCTGGACAGGCTGGCCGCATTCGCCGCAGCGCAAGGTATGTCGATGTTCGCTGCCCTTGGGCTGCCGGAAGCGCTCGATGCGTTCGGCCCGAAAATCCGCGCGGCGCTCGTCGGCTTCCGCGACCTGATCGCGGAGCTGAACGCGCGCCTGAACGAACTGCCGGTGACCGGGTTGATCGAGGAAGTGCTGGAGCGATCGGGTTATCGGCGGGAGCTGGAACGGGAAAACACGGATGAGGCGCGCGCGCGTCTGGAGAACATCGGCGAACTTTTGTCCGTCGCGCAGGAGTTTGAAAAACGGAGCGACGACCGTTCGCTCGTCGCCTTTTTGACCGACGTGGCGCTGATCGCCGACGTCGATGCGCTGGAAGACGGCGAAAACGCACCCGACGCCGTCGTGCTGATGACGATGCACAGCGCGAAGGGATTGGAGTTTCCCGTCGTTTTCATCGTCGGCATGGAGGAGGGCGTGTTTCCGCTCGCGCGGGCGGCGCTCGAGCCCGAACAGCTCGAGGAGGAGCGGCGGCTCGCCTATGTCGGCATTACGCGGGCGCGGGAAGAGCTGTATCTGTCGTACGCGCGGACGCGCACGCTGTACGGTCGGCCGGCGAGCAACACGCCGTCGCGTTTCGTGTCAGAAATTCCGGAACATCTGATCGAGCGGCTCGGCGGCCGCGGCATGTTCGCGGCGCCGTCTTATGCGGCCGTTGCGTCGGCACGGCCGAAGTCCGTCGCCGAGCGATCCTCAGATACCGGAGCGGCCCCGGCGGCCGGGCGGAACGGATCGGCGGGCGGAGCGGCGGGCGATGCGACGTTTGCCCCCGGCGACAAAGTCGAACACGCGAAGTGGGGGGCGGGCGTCGTCGTCGCGGTCAAAGGATCGGGACCGGACGCGGAAATCCAGGTCGCTTTTCCCGCACCGGTCGGCGTAAAGCGGCTGCTTGCGCGTTTCGCCCCGATCGTCAAACGTTCGTAGGGGCGGACAGGCTCGTCGAAATCGGTCGGAAGGCATCGGAACGGGAGGCGTTGTGGTGATGACGGATGCGCGGCTGGAAGAAATGAAACGGCTCGTCGAGGAGATCAGCCGCCACGATTATTACTATTACACGCTGGACGACCCGCAGATCAGCGACGCGGAGTACGACCGCTTGTACGACCGGCTCGTCGAGTTGGAAAGAGAGACCGGCGTCGTGCTGCCGGATTCGCCGACCCGGCGCGTCGGCGGCGAATTGCTGTCCGGTTTTGAACCGCACCGTCACCGCGCTCGGCTGTGGAGTCTGGACAAGGCGAAAGACGCCGGTGAGTTGCGCGCCTGGGCGATGCGGGTGCAAAAAACCGTACGCGACTACAACGCCGCTTACCCCGACGATCCGTTGCCGCCGCCGCGCTACGTCGTCGAGCTGAAGTTCGACGGCCTGTCGATCAACCTCACGTACGACCGCGGTCGGCTCGTCCAGGCGGCGACGCGCGGCAACGGGGAAGTCGGCGAGGCGATTTTGCCGCAGGTGCGCACGATCCGGTCGATCCCGCTCCGCATTCCGTTCGAAGACGGCCTGTTCGAGGTGCAGGGCGAAGCGATCATGTATTTGTCCGTCCTGGAAGAATACAACAAGACGGCGGCGGAACCGCTGAAAAACGCGCGCAACGCCGCGGCCGGCGCGTTGCGCAACCTCGATCCGCGGGTGACGGCGGAAAGGAAATTAGACGCCTTTTTCTATCAGGTCGGCTATGCGGAAGGCGTCTCGTTCCGCGATCACGAAGCGATGATCCGGTTTTTGCGCGAAAACCGGCTGAAAGTTCACCCCTATCTCAAGGTGTTCGATTCGATCGAGGCAGTGCTGGAGGAGATTGAAAACGTCGCGCGGACGCGTCACTCGTTCGATTATCTGATCGACGGCGTCGTCGTCAAGATCGCCGACATGCGCACGCGCGAGGTGCTCGGGTATACGGAGAAGTTTCCGCGCTGGGCGATCGCTTGGAAATTCGAGGCGGAAGAGACGACGACCGTGCTGCGCGACGTGCAGTGGAACGTCGGCCGGACGGGTAAGCTGACGCCGGTGGCGACGGTTGAGCCGGTCGAGATCGGCGGCGTCACGGTTCGCCAGTGCACGCTCAACAACTGGGGCGACATCGAGCGCAAACGTCTGACGCGCGCGCTGGGCCGGGAAATCCGGATCCGGCGATCGAACGACGTCATCCCGGAAATTTTGGGCCTCGTCGAAGGCGAACCGGACGGCGGCGAGGTGCGACTGCCCGACCGGTGCCCGGCCTGCGGGTCGGAGCTCGAATGGCGCGGCGCGCACTTGTACTGCCCGAACCGGCTCGGCTGCAAGCCGCAGGCCGTCGGCCGGCTCGTTCATTTCGCCTCGCGCAACGCGATGGACATCGAGACGTTCAGCGAGGCGACGGCCGAGCAGCTGTACGACGAGCTCGGCGTCCGCTCTCCGGCCGACCTTTATGCGTTGACGTACGAGCAACTGGTGCGGCTTGAGCGGTTCGGCGACAAAAAGGCGCGCAACCTGCTCGACGCGATCGAGCGCAGCAAGACTCGCGATCTGGCGTCGTTTCTGTTCGCGCTCGGCATTCCGAACACGGGCGTCGCGACGGCGAAAGAACTGGCCGAGCGGTTCGGCGGTCTCGACGCGGTCATGGCGGCGACGCGAGAGGATTTGCTGGCGATTCCCGACATCGGCGACGTCGTCGCCGACAGCATCGTCGCATTTTTCCGAGATCCCGTCGCCCTCGACGAGATCGCGCGTATGCGCGCGGCAGGCGTTTCGCCGAAAACGCCGGAGTGGGCCGCGACGCCGCAGAGCGGCGCGTTCGCCGGCAAGACGGTCGTGCTGACCGGCACGCTGCGGTCGATGACGCGGGATGAGGCGACGCGGCGGTTGGAGGCGGCGGGCGCCAAGGTCGCCGGCAGCGTTTCGCGCAAGACGGATTTCGTGATCGCCGGTGAGAACGCGGGCAGCAAACTGGCCAAGGCGCGCGAGCTCGGCGTCGAGGTGATCGACGAGGAACGGTTTCTCGAAATGTTGGGTGCTGACGGCTGAAACGGACGTCGGGCGCAAATTTCGGGCGGCGGCCGGCGCTCGGACCGATCGGTCCGGTCCGGGCGGCGCTTCTCTTTTTTCTCTTTGCGAATGTTTGCGGAAGTTCGTATGCCGGACGGCAAAGATGAGCATACTGATGTGGAAAAAAGGAGGTGGCCGCCGATGGAAACGACGGTTTCCGGCGTCGGCCGACCGAGTCCGGACGACGTCTTTTTGTTGCAGCAGCCCGCGGCGGAAGAAAGCGGCGTGGTGACGGAAGAAGGCGGCGTCTCCGCCGTCTGTCTCGTATGCGGCGGTTTGAAAGCGCTCGGCATCCGCGTGCTGTCGCGGTTTATCTGCGAAGACTGCGAGGCGGAGATCGTCCGGACGGACGTCGGCGACGAAAAATACGCGTATTTCGTCTGCCGCATGCGTTTGTTGTGCGGCGATGAAAGCGGCGGTACGGGCGCGGTATGAGACGGAGCGCGTCGGGGGAGACCGCGCCGCCGGCGCCTTTTTGAACAGCGGGAGGGCGGAGGAGTCCGGATGTGACCGGACGGCCGGAGGGTGGTTCATATGGCCGGAGAAATCGGAACGGTTTCGGAACGTTTCCGCGCGCCGCTTGCCGAACGGCTGGCGGCCTATGCGGCCGGGCGGCCTTGTCGGTTGCATATTCCGGGGCATAAGGGCCGAGGCGGGACGACGAAGGACGGCGATCCGGCCGGCGGTCCCTGGTCGGCTTGGTTCGTCTGGGACGTCACCGAAATCGAGGGACTCGACAACCTGCACGAACCGGAAGGCGTCATCGCCGAAGCCCAGCGGCTGGCGGCAGCGTGTTTCGGGGCGGAGGAGGCGTTTTTCCTCGTCGGCGGCGCGACGGCCGGCAATCTGGCGACAATTCTGGCACTGTGCGATCCCGGCGATCTGCTCGTCGTCCAGCGCGACGCGCACCAGTCGGTGCTGCACGGATTGCAGCTGGCGGGAGCGCGGGCGGTGTTCGTCTCACCGCAGGTCTGTCCGTGTTCCGGATTGCCGGCGGGCGTGCGGCCGGAAGACGTCCGCTCGGCGCTCGAACGGTATCCGGAGGCGAAGGCGGTGCTTCTGACCGATCCGAACTATTACGGCGCTGGCAGCGACATGCGTGCGTTGGCGGAGATCGCGCACGCGGTAGACAAACCGCTCGTCGTCGACGCGGCGCACGGCGCGCATTACGGATTCCATCCAGGTCTGCCGCCGTCGGCGCTGGCGTGTGGAGCGGACGCGGCGGTGCTGTCGGCGCACAAGTCGCTGCCCGTGCTGACGATGGGGGCGCTTTTGGCCGTGCGCGGCGGCCGTATGCCGAAGGACGAGCTGCAGCGGGCGCTCCGCATGGTCGAAACGTCGAGCCCTTCGTATCCGGTGATGGCGTCGCTCGATCTGGCAAGGGCGTGGCTTGACCGAAACGGCGCCTCCGCGTGGGAACCGGCGCTGGAGGCCGTTCGGCGGCTGCGCGAGCGTCTGGCCGGCTTGCCGCGGTTTCGGGAATGGGACGGTCGGACGGCGGCGACGAAAGATCCGCTGAAAGTCGCCCTGTACGACGCGGCGGCGGCGCTGGACGGGTTCCGGCTGAAGCGCGAGCTGGAGCAGCGCGGCTGTTATCCGGAAATGGCCGACGCGCGTTTTGTGCTGTGCGCGTTCGGGGCGGGCAGCCGAACGCAAGACGCCGACCGGCTGGCGGACGCGCTGGAGGAGATCGACCGCGCGTTGGCGGTCGAGGGCGGGCGGTCTGCCGGCGGCGGGCCGAAATCGGCCTACGCGATCGGCGAGGCGTTCGCCGCCTTGCCGGCGGTGTCGGAACCGGTCGCGTTTTCGCGTAGACCGCCGCGATCGGTGGAGCGGGTTCCGTTGGAAGACGCGGTCGGGCGTACGGCCGCAGAGCCGATCGTCCCGTATCCTCCGGGCGTACCGGTCGTGATGCCGGGGGAAAAGATCACGTCCGGCGCAGTTCGGGCACTGGTCGCGTTGCGGGAGCTGGGGTGCCGGTTCGTGGGTGCGGTGCAGGCGGGAACGGTGGCATGTTTACTTCCGAACCGGATTAGTATATAATGAACTATATAATGAACAATGACGACGAAAGCGATGGGACGGCGCGGCACGACGGCGTGACGCGCGGGATTCATTTCATATAAGGAACAAGGCGAAGAAGCCCGTCCGTGAGGAGAAGCGGACGGGCTTTTTATATTTGTTGCGGCCTTTTCGGACCGTCGGAGGAGGTTCAAAACGTCATGGAACTGCGGCTGTTGCCGGCGCCGGCGGACGGACCGGCGTCGCATTGCTGCTTCTGCAGCATGCAGTGCGGCATCGAACTGGTTCAGGAGGAAAACGGCATCGCGATCCGGCCGTCGCAGCGTTTTCCCGTGGCGACGGGCCGGCTTTGCCAGAAAGGGCTGAACGCCCATCAGCACGTGCTGCATCCGTCGCGCGTGCTGAAGCCGCTCGCGCGGCAGGCGCCGAAGGGGTGCGCGCCGGCCTGGCGGGAAGCCGGCTGGGACGAGGCGCTCGACGCGATCGCCGGACGGATCCGCGACATCCAGGCGCGGTACGGCCGCGACGCGGTCGGCGTCTACGGCGGCGGGTCGCTGACCAACGAGGTGTGCTATTTGCTCGGCAAATTCGCGCGGGTGGCGCTCGGCACGCGGTATATCGACTACAACGGGCGCTACTGCATGTCGTCCGCGGCTGCGGCCGCCGTCCGGGCGTTCGGCGCGGACCGCGGGCTGACGATGCCGCTGTCGGAAATTCCGAACGCGCGCTATTTGATTTTGGCGGGCACCAACCTTGCGGAATGCCAGCCGACGATGATGCCGTATCTGCTCGAGGCGAAAAAAAACGGGGCCGTCGTCGTCGCGATCGATCCGCGCAAGACGCCGACGGCGAAGTCGGCCGACGTGCACGTGCGGATCTATCCCGGGATGGACGCGGTGTTCGTCAGCGGTTTGCTGCACGTGATCGTCGAGGAGCGGTTGTACGACGAGCGGTTCGTGCGGGAGCGGACGCTCGGGTTCGAGGCGCTGGCGGAAGCCGTCCGACCGTATACGCCGAGGCGGGTATTCGAAATCACCGGCATTCCCGAAGAAGTCGTCGTCGGAATCGCCCGCGGCTTCGCCAAGGCGCCGACCGGTATCGTGCTGACTGCCCGCGGCGTCGAGCAGCAGGTCAACGGCGTCGACAACACGCTCCACTATATCAACCTGTGCCTGGTCACCGGCAAAATCGGCCGTCCGGGCTGCGGGTTCGGCGCGATTACCGGCCAGGCCAACGGCCAGGGCGGCCGCGAGCACGGTCAGAAAGCCGACCAGCTGCCCGGTTACCGGTCGATCGAGGATCCGGCGGCGCGGGCGCACGTCGCGCGGGTATGGGGCGTGCCGGAGGAAGACATCCCCGGCAAAGGCGTGTCCGCCTACGAAATGTTGCGCAAAATCGACGACGGCGAAATCCGCGCGCTGTTCGTCATGGGCTCCAACCCGGTCGTGTCCAGCCCGAACAGTTCGGTCGTCGAACGGTCGTTGCGCAAACTCGATCTGCTCGTCGTCGTCGATCTGTTCGAAACGGAGACGGCGCGCGAGGCGGACTGGCTGTTGCCGGCCAACGCGTTTCTGGAAACGGAAGGGACGCTGACCAACCTGGAAGGCCGCGTGTTCCAACGCGCACAGGCGGTCAAACGGCCGCCCGGCGTCAAGGCGGATTACGAGATTTTGTGCGAACTGGCGGAACGGCTCGGCAAGGGAGCCTATTTTCGTTACCGGACGCCGGAGGACATTTTCAACGAGCTGCGGGAAGCGTCGCGCGGCGGCGTCGCCGATTACGGCGGCATCACGTACGAACGGCTGCGTAAGGAAAAAGGCGTGTTCTGGCCGTGTCCGTCGGAAGACCATCCCGGCACGCCGATCATGTTCGCCGACCGGTTCGCCCATCCGGACGGCAAGGCACGGATCATTCCCGTGGAGCCAAAACGGCCGGCGGAGACGGCGGACGCCGACTTTCCGATCGTGCTGACGACGGGCCGTCTCGGCGCGCATTACCTGAGCGGCGCGCAGACGCGGCGTTCGGAAGCGCTCGTGCGCAAGGCGCCGGAACCGTTCGTCGAGATTCATCCGCGGCTGGCCGAGCGGCTGGGCTTAAAGCGCGACAGCCGGCTGCGGCTGACGACGCGGCGCGGGTCGGCGGTGTTCGGCTATCGGATTACGGACGCGATTCACCCCGGCGTTGTGTTCGTGCCGTTTCACTGGGGCGACGAGCTGTCCGTCAACCGGCTGACGAACGACGCGCTCAGCCCGGTCAGCCGCATGCCGGAGTTCAAGATTTGCGCCGTCCGCGTCGAGCGGGAGGACGGATCGGAGGCGGAAGATGGGCGCGGTCGGGGGGAGGGAGGCGGTTGAGTTTGGGCGGTACTTGCGCGCAGGCGCCGGCGCGGATTTCACCGTGGGTTAAGCCGGCGTTGGGATCGGGGCGGAGCTGTCTTTTGCAAAAGACAAATAATTCGCCGAAAAATGGGTGCCCCTTGTCTTTATGATTTACAAAAAATAAATCACGAACGGAGACCACTGAAGTCCTTTTCTGCTGATCATCATTCAAGTCACAATTTTTCTAAACTTTTGTGGCTGTGGGGCAGAAAGAGGCATCGCTAATGAAAGGCATGACGGTTCATACCAGAAATGTGTAAATTTCTATTAAAAACATATTATCGTCATCCGACTACATCGGCGTCCGACTGGCTGGCAGTCGGGGCGCCGTTTTTCTTCCCTCCGTTTCCCCGAACCGCCTCGGCGTGTATAATGGAATCGGAAACGTAACCGCGAACAGGAGCGCTTCTGGTGTGAAAACCGGATTTTTTCTCACGGTGGAAGGCGTCGACGGCGCCGGCAAGACGACGGTCGTCGCGATGATCCGCGACTTTCTCGCCGAGTCGGGGCGCGAGGCGACGATAACGCGCGAGCCCGGCGGCAGCCCGGCGGCGGAGCGGATTCGTGGCCTGCTGCTCGACCGTTCGTCGCCGCCGCCTGATCCGCGGGCGGAAGCGCTGCTGTACGCCGCGGCGCGGCGGCAACATCTGGTCGACGTCGTCATCCCGGCGTTGCGCGCCGGCCGGATCGTCGTCTGCGACCGGTACGTCGACAGCAGCCTCGCCTACCAGGGCTACGCGCGCGGGCTCGGCGTCGAAGAAGTGTGGTCGATCAACCGGTTCGCCGTCGAGCATTGGATGCCGGATCTGACGCTGTACCTCGATGTTCCGCCGGAAACCGGACTGGCCCGCATCCGCCGCGACGCCGCACGGGAGACGAACCGCATCGATCTCGAATCCCTCGATTTTCACCGCAAGGTCCGTCAAGGGTATCTCATGCTTGCAGAGCGCCATCCCGGCCGTATCGTCACGATCAGCGCGGATCGCCCGCTTGAGGATGTTTTTCGCGATGTCCGCCTTTTTCTAGAAAAACGTCTGTTTTCCTGACGGTCGAAAGGAGGTTCAGGGATCATGAAACTGATCATCGCCGTCGTGCAGGATAAAGACAGCAACCGGTTGGCGGGCGCGCTCATCCGCGAAGGGTTCCGCGCGACGAAACTCGCCAGTACCGGCGGGTTCCTGCGGGCGGGCAACACGACGTTTCTGATCGGCGTCGACGACGACCGCGTCCAGGAGGTGCTGAATGTCATCAAAGCCAACTGCAAGGTGCGGGAACAGCTCGTCACCCCGGTGTCGCCGATGGGCGGGACGGCGGATTCGTATATTCCGTTTCCGGTCGAAGTGCAGGTCGGCGGCGCGGCGGTGTTCGTGCTGCAGGTCGAGCGGTTTGAACATTTTTGACCCGGTCGTCCGGTTCGGCCGGGGTTTTCGGGGCCGACGATCATGCGTCTGTACGGGCGGCCCCGGTAGATAGTCATCATTTCCATTTCGCACGGACGGACGACATCAGATATAATGATAGAAAAGCGAACCTTTCGCGAAAAAGGGGCGGGTCGCGCGTGAAAATCGACGCGGGCGTCCGCGGCGTCGGCAAACGGCTCGTCCGGCCGGAGACGCAGCCGGTCGCGCAGGCGCGGGAAAAATCGTTTTCCGATTTCCTGCGCGACGAACGCGAACGGGCCGACCGCGAACAGCTGAAAGAAATGTTGCGCGAAATCGAGCGGCAGGGCGAACGCCTCATCCGGTCGATGACGTTGAAAGAGCTGCGGGCCTATCGCGAGCAGATCCGTCGTTTTCTGGAAGAAACCGTGCGAAGAGGCGTCGGCCTGAAGGAGACGCACGGATGGGACCGGCGCGGCCGGATGCGAAAGTACAAATTGTTGGCCGAGATCGACGCCCGTTTGCTCGAATTGGCCGACGAGCTTTTGACGACGGAAAAAGGTCGGCTCGAGCTGCTCGCCCGCGTCGGCGAAATCCGCGGCTTGCTCATTCATCTGGTGACATGATATCGGAAGGACGGGACGGACCGATGGCGTTTTCGTCCGTCGCCGGCCAGCCGCTGGCCAAGCGGTTGCTGGAAAACGCGGTGCGCCGCGGAACGAAGGGCCGCGCCTACCTGTTTGCGGGTCCCCGGGGAACGGGGAAGATGACCGCGGCTCGGGAACTGGCGAAGGCGGTCCTCTGCCTTGCTCCGGAACCGGGGGACCGTCCGTGCGGACAGTGCGCCGACTGCCGAAAAATGGAGCGCGGTCAGCACCCCGGTTTCGTCGTCGTCGAGCCCGACGGAGAGGCGATCAAAATCGACCAGATCCGCAGCCTGCAGGCGCGGTTTCATTATCGGCCGGCGTCGGCCGGAGCCGAACCTGTAGGCGTATACGTCATCCGGCAGGCCGAACGAATGACGGCGCAGGCGGCCAACAGCCTGCTGAAATTTCTTGAAGAACCGGCGACTCCGGTAGTTGCCGTGCTGATTGCGGAAAACGCAAGCGCGCTTTTGCCGACGATCCGGTCGCGGGTGCAGCGCGTGCCGTTTGTTCCGGCGCCGCCGTCCGAGTTGGAGCGGCTGCTTTTGGAGCGCGGCGTCGCCGAGGAGTTGGCGCGACCGGCGGCTCGATTGGCGGCCGGGATCGACGCCGCTTTCGAACTCGCCTCGTCTGCGTGGTTCGGCGAAACGTTGAAAACTGTCCTCGGATGGGCGGAGCGTGCTGTTGCCGGTGTCGCCGAGGCATTGGTTGATGTTTTCAAATATTGTTCTAAATGGACAGAAGATCAATGGGAAGTCGCCTTTGAATTGTTCGCGCTTTGGTGTCTGGATCTTGCATGTGTAGCCGTTGGCGGACGGACGCCGGTTTTTTGCGAGAAACGCGAGCGAATGGCCGCACTGGCCTCCAGGCGTGAACCAGCGCATTGGGCGACGTGCGCGGAAGAGGCCGTCCGCGCTCGGCGTCGGCTGCGCCAGCATGTACAGCCTCAGGCCGAAATGGAACGATTGCTGATTCTGTTGCACGGATAGAACGAGACGGTCGGCGCCGTAAGTAAGGAAACTCCGCGGTTTCCGCGGGAGGAAAGGGGGGTGGCGCGTGTACTCGGTAGTCGGCGTCCGGTTTCGACGCGCGGGCAAAATTTTTTATTTCGATCCGCAGGACTTGCCGGTCAAAAAGGACGATTACGTCATTGTCGACACGGTCCGCGGTCTGGAGTACGGCAAAGTCGTCATCGGGCGCAAGACGGTGCCCGAGGAAGACGTCGTGCTCCCGCTCAAGAAAGTGATCCGCATCGCCGACGAGCGCGACGCGCAGGTGGTCGAGGCCAACCGCGCCGCCGCGCAGGAGGCGTTCAAGATCGGCCTGCGTAAAATTGACGACCACGAGCTGAAGATGAAACTGGTCGACGTCGAATATACGTTCGACCGCAGCAAAATTATTTTCTATTTCACGGCGGAAGGCCGCGTCGATTTCCGCGAGCTGGTGAAAGATCTGGCGAGCGTATTCCGCACGCGGATCGAGCTGCGTCAGATCGGCGTCCGTGATGAGGCGAAAATCATCGGCGGCATCGGGCCGTGCGGCCGCATTTTGTGCTGTACTTCGTTTCTCGGCGATTTCGCGCCGGTGTCGATCAAGATGGCCAAAGACCAGAACCTGTCGCTCAACCCGTCGAAAATTTCGGGATTGTGCGGCCGGTTGATGTGTTGCCTCAAATTCGAGCACGACCAGTACGAAAGCAAAAAAGAGGAAATTCCGAAAGTCGGTAGTTTCGTCGCCACGCCGTTCGGCCTCGGCGAGGTGGTGGCGTTGCAACTGGACATGCGCTCGGTCGTGGTGCGCATCACCGAAACCGGCGAGTCGCTTACCTTGTCGCTGGACGACGTCGTCGCCGCATCCTGAGGTGGGCACGTGAACAGCGGGGAACTGTTTCGGGAAATCGAGCGGCTGGAAGAGCAGCTGCGCGCCGTCGTCGATCAGTTCGGACGGCTCAAGGAAACATTCGTTCGGATGTCAGAGGAACAGCAGCGGCTGAAGACCGAAAACCGGAGACTGCGCGGATTGTTGCAGTCTGCGGAGATGAGGGCCGACAGTGCGAAAACGGCCGAAACTCCGCCGGACCGGCGTCCGTCGGGCGAAGGCCGGGAAAACCTGCTGCGTTTATATCGCGAGGGTTTTCATGTCTGCAACGTGTATTTCGGTCGGTTGCGGACGGAAGAAGACTGTCTGTTCTGTTCGGCGTTTCTGAACAAGTGAGCGGGTCGCACGCCGCGGGAAGCGAACGCTTCTTGCGGTTTTTCGTTTCGGCGATTAAACGGAGGGTGGAAACGGACAGATGGAACTTCGAGATAATGAACGAATCGACAGGCTGTATTGCCGTAATTTGAACATTATTCAAAGCAGGGATGTATTCCGGTTCTCGCTGGATGCCGTTTTGCTTGCTCGGTTTGCAACTGTTCCTAAAAAAGGGAAAATAGCCGATCTATGTACGGGAAACGGCATCGTGCCGCTGCTGTTGTCGACGCGGACTGACGCCGAAATCGTCGGCATCGAGATTCAAGAGCGTCTTACCGATATGGCGAAACGCAGCGTGCGGCTGAACCGGCTGGAAAACCGAATTCGGATCGTCTGCGGCGACGTTCGCGAAATTCATCGGACGGTCGGCTGCGACGAATTCGACCTCGTCACGGTCAACCCGCCTTATTGGCCGGCCAAAGCTGGCGTGCCGTCGGCCAATCGGTTCGTCGCGTCGGCCCGGCATGAACTTCACGGCAGTCTCGATGAAATCGTCGCCGCTTGTTCTCGGCTTGTCCGGTCGGGAGGAAAAGTGGCGATGGTGCACCGGCCGCAGCGGCTGGCGGACGTCGTCGCGGCGCTGCGGAGCGCGAGGTTGGAGCCGAAACGAATGCGGTTCGTCCACCCGCGTGCGGGTTCGGACGCCAACATGGTGCTTGTCGAGGCGGTGAAGGCGGGTAAACCGGATTTGCGGGTATTACCGCCTTTGATCGTTTTTACGGAAGATAACCGGTATTCGGAGGAACTTCAGGCGGTTTTCGAGGGTCGGGCGCAGGCGCTCTCCGACGATGCGGTGTCCCCCGGATTCGGCCGAGACGGGTTTCTGTTCGAAGAGGTGGAAGCGTGAAGCAGCCGGGCGTTTTGTATGTCGTGGCGACGCCGATCGGCAACCTGGAGGACATGACGTTCCGGGCGGTTAGAGTCTTGCGGGAAGCCGACTGGATTGCGGCCGAAGATACGCGGCGCACCCGTGCGCTGTTGGCGCATTTCGGCGTTGCAGGCAAACGGCTCGTCAGCTATCGGGAACAAAATCGCGAGAAAGCCGGTGCGGAGCTGATCTGTCGTCTGGCTGAGGGGCAGTCTGTAGCGCTCGTCAGCGATGCGGGAACTCCGGGCATCTCCGATCCGGGGGAACATCTCGTGCGGCTTGCGGTCGCATCCGGTATCCCGGTCGTGCCCGTGCCGGGCGCCAATGCGGCGGTCGCTGCGTTGTCGGCCTCCGGCCTTTCGACCAGCCGTTTTCTGTTTGTCGGGTTTTTGCCGCGCCGCGGGCGGAAACTGGCCGAATCGCTCGCCGAACTTGCTTCCGTTCCGGCGACGCTGGTGTTTTTTGAGGCTCCGCACCGGTTGGAGGAGACATTGCGGCGGATGCTGGAAACGTTCGGCGACCGCCGCATCGCCGTCGCCCGCGAGCTGACGAAGCTGCACGAACAGTTTTTCCGCGGCACGATCCGCGAGGCGCTGGACGAATTGGCAAAACGACCGCCGCAAGGCGAATACGTGTTGGTCGTCGAAGGAGCGAAGTCTTTCGGCGACGACGGCCCGGCCGCGCGGAAATCCGCCGGAGCCGAAGGGCGCCGGAGCGCCGACGACGGACGCGGGCTCGCCGAACGCGTGCTGGAACTGGAACGCGAGCTGGGCGACCGCAAACGGGCGCTCAAGCAAGCGGCGGAAGAATTCGGCGTGTCGCGGCGGGAGGCATATGCGGCACGGCTGATGGCGCGGGGCGGTTTGCAAAAGGCGACGCACGGCGAAACTGGAAACGATGAGGGGGCGAGCGACTGATGCTGACCGGCATGCGGGTGCGTAATTTCAAGAAATTCCGCGACGTAACGATTGAACTCGGCAAGACCGTCGTCTTCATCGGTCCGAACAATTCCGGCAAGACGACGGCGCTGCAGGCGCTCGCGCTGTGGGAGATCGGCTTGAAAAAGTGGAACGAGCGCTGGCAAGGGAAACCTTATCCCGAAAAACGCCCTGGCGTGACGATCAACCGACGCGACGTGCTGGCGACGCCCGTACCCGACACCAGTCTGTTCTGGAACGGCCGACGCGTACGCAGCGTCGCCAAATCCGCCGACGGCAAGCCTCAGACGCAGAACATCCGGATCGAGATCGTCGTCGAGGGCGTCACCGGCGGTAAATCTTGGTCGTGCGGGCTTGAGTTCGACTACGCCAACGAGGAATCGTTCTATTGCCGCCCGCTCGGCATTCGGGAAAACGGCGAAGTCGTCCGCCGTCTGCCCGTTCCGCCGGAGGCCGCGAACGTTCATATCGCTTACCTGCCGCCGATGTCGGGACTGGCGTCGAGTGAGCCGAGGCTCGACTGGGGCTACGTCCAGGTACTGCTCGGCGAGGGCCAGACCGCGCAAGTGTTGCGCAACCTGTGTTACCGCGTCTGCGAGCAAAGCCCGGAAGATTGGAGAAACCTAGTAGAACAAATCCGTCGATTGTTCGGCGTCACGCTGCACGAGCCGAAATACAACCCCGCCCGCGGGCAGATCACGATGACGTACGAAGAACGCCATACGGAGCTCGACCTTTCCGCCGCCGGACGCGGGCTGCAACAGATGTTGCTGCTGTTCGCCTACCTGTACGCCAACCCGAAAACGGTGCTTCTGCTCGACGAGCCGGACGCCCATTTAGAAGTGCTGCGACAGAGAGAAGTGTACGCCATCCTGACGGAAATCGCGGAGAAAACCGGGTCGCAAATCATCGCCGCCAGCCACTCCGAAATGTTGCTCAATGAAGCCGCCGGCCGCGACACGGTCGTCGCGTTCGTCGGCAGGCCGCACCGAATCGACGGCCGCGGCAGCCAGGTGCTCAAGTCGCTGCGGGAAATCCGGTTCGATCATTACTACCAGGCCGAACAGACAGGCTGGGTGCTGTATCTGGAAGGTTCCACCGATCTCGCCGTTTTACAGGTGTTCGCGGAAAAGCTCAACCATCCGGCCGCCGCGTACTTGCGGCGTCCGTTCGTCCATTACGTCGGCAACCAGCTGTCGAAGGCGCTCGATCATTTTTACGGCCTCCGGGAGGCGAAACGCGATCTTGTGGGCATCGCGATCCTGGACCGCGACGAGGGCCCTGAAAGCGAAAACGTCGCTTCTTCCGGCCGTCCGCTGCGCGCGATGCGATGGAGGCGGCGGGAAATCGAAAACTATTTCTGCGACAGAGACGTGTTGCTCGCCTATGCGGAAGGAACGCCAGAGCATCACGATCTGTTCGACTGGAGCGGCGCCGAACGGAGACGCCGCGCCATGGAAGAGACGGTCGAGGAAATCACCGGCGCGCTGCGCACGCTGAAAGAACCCGACCCGTGGTCGCCGGACGCCAAGGCGAGCGAATTTCTCGACCGGGTGTTCGAGCGGTATTTCGAAAAACTCGGGTTGCCCAACATCATGCGGAAAACCGACTATCATACGCTGGCTTCCCTGCTGCCGGCGGAGCGGATCGATCCCGAAGTCGCAGAAAAACTCGACGCGATCGTCGAAGTCGCCTCGTCGGCGGTAGTCGAAAACGAGGAGCCGTAAGGGGACCCGTAACGCGTGCAAAGAAAAACCGGCGCGCTTCGGAGCGCGCCGGAGAATAAGATCGGATAAAGCCGCGATCATTCCTTGCTGGCCGCAGCCGCGGCTTCTGTCTTGTCCGGCGAGTTGCCGGTCATCTGCTTGTAGAGCTCGATCAGCTCTTCGATGCATTGTTTGCTGATCATTTTGCCCTTGAAGTAGACAAGGTCTTCCGCATTACCTGTGAAAATGCAGGCCGGCTCATACTTTTTCAGCATGATCCGTTCCCCGTCGACGTAGATTTCGAGCGCGTCCTTCTCGCCGATGCCGAGCGTGCGCCGCAGCTCGATCGGGATGACGACGCGGCCGAGTTCGTCGACTTTGCGCACGATGCCGGTGGACTTCATGGTCATGGCAAATGCCCCTCCCAAATGTGGTTTTCTGAGATTGTCGTCACGTTTCGACAACGTTGTTCAAGTATCATCGTACCAGGGGCTCCCAAAACAGTCAATGGAATATGATTCCTTTTAAGGAAATATATTTAGCATCTTTCTTCGAACAAATGTTCGTTTTTGCGGCGGAGACGAATTGTCACACTTTTCAAACGTCTCTATAAACCCGCGTCATTGCTGGACAAAATCGAAAAAGTCAGCGAGAATGAGAGCGGGGGAAATTGATGCAACCCTCCTCTTCTTGTCGTGCAACCAAAATTCATGTACATGAATTTTGATTGCGCACCGCCGGGAGGTATGCTGATGAGCGGACGGCTTCCGGAAGAAAAGGTGTTCAAAGACCCCGTTCACAATTACATCTATGTTCGCGACCGCGTCGTCTGGGACTTGATCGACACGCCGGAATTCCAGCGTTTGCGGCGCATCCGGCAGCTCGGTACGTCGTTTTTCACTTTTCACGGAGCCGAGCACAGTCGTTTTTCCCATTCGCTCGGCGTCTACGAAATCGCACGGCGGATGATTTCTCAGTTCGAGCGCAACGGCTATGCCGGCTGGCCGCGCGAACAGAGCATGGTTTGCTTGTGTGCGGCCCTGCTGCACGACATCGGTCACGGTCCGTTTTCGCATTCGATCGAGCGCGTTTTCGGCGTCCGCCACGAAGATTGGTCGTGCCGCATCGTGACTGGGGAGACCGAAGTACGACGCGTGCTGGAAGCGTACGACCCCGGCTTGCCGGAGCGGGTGGCCGCCGTGATTTCCAAGACGTACCCCGAAACGATCGTCGTCAGCCTCGTCGCAAGTCAGTTGGACGCCGACCGGATGGATTATCTGCTGCGCGACGCCTACTACACCGGCGTCCGTTACGGGACGTTCGACCTGGAGCGTATTTTGCGTGTGCTCAGGCCGCATGGGGGGCTTCTGGTCGTCAAGGAAAGCGGCATGCACGCGGTGGAAGATTATTTGATGTCGCGCTACCAGATGTATTGGCAGGTTTATTTCCATCCGGTGACGCGCAGCTCGGAAATTTTGCTCCGGCATATTTTACTGCGCTACAAGGAACTGTACGAACAAGGGCATCCGTTCGCCTGGCTGCCGGAAGAACTGTGCCGTCTGCTTGAAGGGACTGCGGACGTCGGCGACTATCTGGCGCTCGATGAGGCCTATATGATGACGACGTTCGCCCGTTGGACGAAGGAGCAGGACGCCGTTTTGGCGGATTTGTGCCGGCGGTTTCTAAACCGGCGGCTGTTCAAGTATGTCGCGGTCGAGCCGGAGGAACTGGCGTTGGTCGACGACGTGCGCGCCGCGCTGGCCGACGCGGGATTTCACCCCGATTACTACGCGGCGGTCGACTTTCCGACCGACATGCCTTATGATGTATATCGGCCGGACGCGCCGGAAGGATCGCTGCCGATTCTGATTCTGGACGACAGGGACAGGACGGTGGAAATTTCCCATAAGTCCGAAATCATCCGGTCGATCAGCGGCATTGTCCGCGGCCGACACCGGCTTTACGTTCCGGAGGAATGGCTGGCGATGACCGCATCGATGCCGCCCCGGCTGCGGAAGCTGTTCGAACGGGACGCGACGTGACCGGGCGCCGGCCGACGACGAGGCGGACAAGGAGGCGGACATTTTGCTGACGGACACGCATGCGCATCTCAGTTCGCCGCGCTTCGACGACGACCGCGACGACGCGCTTCGGAGGGCGCGGGAAGCCGGTGTGACGCGCATCATCGACGTCGGATTCAACCGGCGGTCGATCGCGGCGTCGCTGGCGCTCGCCGAGCGAGAGCCGGACGTCTGGGCCGCCGTCGGCTGGCATCCGACGGACGCGGTGGAGATGGAACCCGACGATCTCGACCGTCTGGCGGAATGGTGCCGTCACCCGAAAGTGGTCGCGATCGGCGAGATCGGCCTCGATTACTACTGGAAAAACGTCTCTCCCGACGTACAGCGCCGTGCGTTTCGCGAACAGATCCGGCTTGCCCGCCGCGTCGGCAAGCCGATCGTCATCCACAACCGCGACGCCCACGGCGACGTCGTCGCGATTTTGCGCGAAGAGCGGGCGGACGAAATCGGCGGGGTGATGCATTGTTTTTCCGGCGACGCGCATTTCGCCGCGGAGTGTCTGGCGCTCGGTTTTTATTTGTCGTTCGGCGGGCCGATCACGTTCAAAAGCAACGGCGCTCTCCGCGAAGTGCTCGCGCGCGTGCCGAAAGACAGGCTGCTTCTGGAGACCGATTCGCCTTACTTGGCACCGCATCCGCATCGAGGGCGGCGTAACGAGCCGGCGTACGTGCGCCTCGTCGCGGAAACGGCGGCTTCCGTCCTCGGCATGGAGCCGGATGAACTGGCAGCCGTCACGACCGAAAACGCAAAAAAATTGTTTATATTGAGTTAACAAAAGATAGATGGAGATTGAAGCCGCATTTATCGCGCGAAGATGTGGAAATCGGCCGATTTTCGGATTTTTGCGGCTTTACAGAGACGCAGGACTTGGGTTAAGATTACCACCGACAATTGCAGATCGAAACACCTTCCGTCGCTGAATTTCCGCCTTGTCGCGGAAAGCGGGGGAACCGTGCCGAATCCGGTGTTGTCCGGAGGAGGCGATTCAGGGGTGAATTTTGCGGAGGGCGCGCCGGCCCGACGGCCGTAGGCGCGCGGTACGCAAATAGGGCGACTCTCTCGCCCGAACCCGTCAGCTAACCTCGTAAGCGTGGGGAGAGAGGGACGTTTCGAACGGGCAACGGATCGATGCGGCGCGCAGCCGACCCCCGGGAGAGGTACCCTCTTTCGGGGTTTTTCGTTTTTCCGAAAAGCCCGTCGAAAGCCATCTCGTCCGGCGCTGCCACGGAGGAGGGACCGAGCGAAGGTGGAAGACAGCCGGGAAGAACGCCGGAACCGGCGGTTGCGGCCGTTCGTCGGCCGCGTCGCCGGCGCGCTGGAACGTTTCGTCGGGGACCGCCGCGCCGTCCGTCGCGCGGCGACGGTCGTCGCCGCCGTCTTCGCCGCCGCCGTCACGTTTGCCGTGCTGCTGTACGGAACGACATACAAACGCGTCACGTTGGTCGTCGACGGCCGGGAGCGCGTGGTGGAGACGACGGCCGCCGACGTCCGCACGCTGCTTGCCGAGGAAGGCATCAACGTCCGGCCGTATGACCGGCTTTCGGCGCCTTACGGCGCACGTTTGCGCGACGGCGACCGCATCGGACTCGAACGAGCGAGACCGGTCGTCGTGACGGTGGATGGAATGACGCGGACGGTCTATACGACGGGCAAGACCGTCGGGGAAGCGTTGAGCCAGCTGGCCGTCGACCTCGACGAACACGACAGGGTGACGCCCGATCTGGCGGCGGAGCTGTCCGCCGATACCGAAATCCGCGTCGTGCGCGTAGAGAAAGAAACCGTGGAAATCCGCGAGGCGCTGCCGTTCGGCACCGTACGCACGACCGACGCCACGTTGCCGAAGGGCAAGGAACGCCTCGTGCGCGAAGGTCGTTCCGGGGAGCGGGTGAAGACGGTCGAGAAAGTGTACGAGGACGGCGTGCTGGTCGAGGAAAAAGTCGTGGCGGAAAAAACCGTGGCGCAACCCGTCGACCGAGTCATCGCCGTCGGTACGAAACAGCCGGTGACCGTGCTTTCCGCGGACGATGAGAATGAAGCCCGCGTCGTCACGAAGGGCGGCGTGACGTTCCGGTATGTGCGCGTGCTCAATAACGTCACGCTGACCGCCTATTCGACGAACGCGCGGGCGTATCCCGGGGGTCAGTGGACGGGCATTACGGCGACCGGGACGAAGACGACGGAAGGACGGACGATCGCCGTCGACCCCGACGTCATTCCGCTCGGATGGTGGGTTTACATCGAGGGCATCGGTTTTCGGCGGGCGGAAGATACCGGCGGCGCGATCCGCGGCAACAAGATCGACATTTATTTCGACAATGTCGACTACGCCCGGCAATTCGGCGTCAAGCGCGGCTATAAGGTATACGTCATCGGCAAGGAGAAACCTGCCGCAGATTGACGCGCGCGCCGCAAAGGGCTTACAATGGGGTCGTCGGGAGCAGGTACGGAGGACACCGGGGTTTCGCCCCGTCGTCCTCTTTTCGTTTGTGAGCGGGAAGGGATGCGTGTTGACGATTCGCGAGATCGTCGTCGTTGAAGGCAAAAACGACGCGGCCGCCGTTCGTCGCGCCTCCGGCGCCGACACGCTGGAAACGAACGGTTCAGCGGTGGACGAGGATGTCCTTCGCCGGATCGAGTTGGCTTGCCGCCGCCGGGGCGTTATTTTGCTGTTCGATCCCGACTACGCCGGAGAAAAAATTCGGAGAACGGTCGCATCGCGTGTTCCGGGATGCAGGCACGCTTTCCTGAAGCCCGAAGAGGCCCGACGCGCCGACGGCAAAATCGGCGTCGAGTATGCGTCCGATGAGGCGATCCGCCGTGCGTTGGCGTCAGCGCGCGCCGACGGCCGGAAGCCGGACTCCGACGTGCGTTGGGACGACGTGCTGGCCGCGGGGTTGGCGGGTCGCCCGGATTCGGCGGCGCGTAGACGGGCGGTCGGCGATGCGCTCGGATGGGGATACTGTAACTCAAAACAGTTCTGGAGAAGAATTCAAATGTTCGGCATCCGGAAAGACGAGCTGTTCCGGGCGCTTGAGACGTGCGGATTGGCCGAAACGGCGGTGAAGGCGCCGTGAACGCCGACATCGCCGATCCGACGCGCACGCGCGACATTTTGCGCAGGCACGGACTGGACTTGCGCAAAAAGTGGGGGCAGCATTTTCTCGTGTCGCCGGCGGTGCTGAGAAACATCGCAGAAGCCTCCGGCGCCGGCCCGGAAGACGGCGTTTTGGAGATCGGGCCCGGCATCGGCGCGCTGACGGAGCAGCTGGCGCGCCGGGCGGGTCTGGTGGTCGCCGTCGAGATCGACGAACGGCTGTTGCCCGTCTTGGCCGAGACGTTGGCGCCCTATCCGAACGTCCGCCTTTTGCACGCCGACGCGCTTCGGCTCGACTGGCGGGACGTCTGGTCGCGCCATTTCGGCGGGATGCGGTCCGTCCGCGTCGCCGCCAATTTGCCGTATAACGTCGCGACGGCGATTTTGACATCGCTTTTGTCGTCCGGCGTCCGTTTCGAGCGTATGGTCGTCATGGTGCAAAAGGAAGTCGCCGATCGGCTGGCCGCCTCGCCGGGGACGAAAGCCTACGGCAGCCTGACCGTTGCCGTCCGCTATCGATGCGACGTCGAACGGATCGCCGTCGTGTCGGCGCGATGTTTCGTTCCGCCGCCCAAAGTGGATTCCGCCGTCGTCCGCCTGACGCCGAAAATGGCGCCGGCACCGCGGGCACGCGACGAGACGCTGTTTTTCGGCGTCGTCCGTGCTTGTTTCGCGCAACGTCGGAAAACGATCGCCAACAACTTGCTGGCCGCGTGTTTCGGCTCCGGCGACCGGGCCGGCGATCGGGTGAAGGTCGAGGAGCTGCTCCGCAGCGTCGGCATCGATCCGTCGCGACGCGCCGAAACGATGTCCGTCGAAGAATTCGTCCGGCTCGCCGACCGTTTGGCCGAGGAAGAACGGTTCACCCATCCCCGCCATACGATGAACGAAGGGGAGTGGGGCGAATGAAACCGGGGGACCTCGTCATCCGAAAGTCGTACGGCGGCGATGTCGTGTTCCGGATTTGTGCGGTGGAAAACGGAAGGGCGGTTTTGAAAGGCGTCGAGTTCCGGTTGCTTGCCGACGCACCTTTGGAAGATCTGGAACTATGTAGGGTTGTGCCGTCGCCGCTTCGCCCTCGGCGCGATCCGTGGGGGCGCCCGGAAGACGTCGTTCCGGAAGCCAAACCGCTTTGTTTCGGCATGCCCGGCAAGGTACTTCATTTAGACGGCGATCTCGAATATTTGCGCAAGAGTATGGCGTTTTACCGCGAATTTCGCGTTCCGGTTCACGGCTATTTCGTCCGGGAACCGTGGATGGCCGAAGCCCTCATGCGGCTTCTGCCGGCGATTCACCCCGACATCGTGGTCGTCACTGGCCATGACGGTCTGTTGAAGCGGCGGCCGTCTTCTGTCCGCGACCTGACGCAATACAAAAATTCCGCCCATTTCGTTCGGGCGGTCGACGTGGCGAGGCGCTACGAACGCAATCCGGACGAACTCGTCGTCGTGGCGGGGGCGTGCCAGTCGCACTTCGAGGCGCTTTTATATGCGGGCGCGAATTTCGCCAGCTCGCCCGCGCGCGTCTTAATTCATGCGCTTGATCCGGTGTCCGTGGCGGTCCGCGTCGCCTACACTCCGATCGGCCGCACGGTCGATTTGCCGGAGACGATCCGGCATACGATCAGCGGCGTCAACGGTATCGGCGGCATCGACACGCGCGGCCGTTACCGCGAGGGAATGCCGAAGTTGCCCGTTCATCTGCAGTCCGTTTTGCCAAGCCCGAGCGCTTCGCCTGCTGAGGGCAACTGGCGCGTTTTTTTCGCGGCAGGTCGTTGACATCGTACCGTTGCGCTGATATAATATTCGTCTTTAATTTGACATCCCGTAACATATGGGGTATAATGGACAAGGATCTGAAACGGGGTGGTGGCAAGCGGTGGCGAGGGACGCTCTTGCGGAAATCAAGCGGCGGCTGGAAGCCCATGTCGGCGAACGGGTGCTGCTGCGGGCCAACGGCGGCAGACGTAAGACGATCGAGCGGTTCGGCATTTTGGAAGAGACCTATCCTTCCGTGTTCATCGTCAAGCTGGACGACAGCCAGCACGCTTTCAAACGGGTTTCCTACAGCTACGTCGACATTCTGACGGATTCGGTGGAAGTAACGATTTGCAACGAACAGGGCAACCTGCGGATTACGTGCGCGAATTCCTGACCGGAACGACCGGGAAAAGACCGGCGAACGCGAAGCGGCGGGCCGTGAGGTTCGCCTTTTTTCATCCCGCCGCGGGGAGGGGTAGGATTGAAAATCTTCGAAAAAGCTCCGGCGAAAATCAACCTATCCCTGGATGTTTTTCATAAAAGGGAAGATGGTTACCATGAAGTTGAAATGGTTCTGACGACGATCGATCTGGCCGACCGACTGGAGATTCAACCCTGGCCCCGCGACGAGATCACGCTCTCCGGGACGTCCGGTTACGTGCCGCTCAACGAAAACAACCTCGTTTACCGCGCCGCCCGGTTGCTCAAGGAACGATTCGACATCCGGTCCGGCGTTCACATTCGGCTGGAAAAACGGATCCCCGTCGCCGCAGGGCTCGGTGGGGGCAGCAGCGATGCGGCGGCCGTCCTGCGCGGGCTCAACCGCCTGTGGAACTTAGGTTTGTCGACGAAAGATCTGGAAAAACTCGGTGCAGAGCTCGGTTCCGACGTGCCGTTTTTTGTTCGCGGCGGCACCGCGATCGCGCGCGGCCGAGGGGAATTGCTTGAGCCGATCGATGCGCCGCCCGCATGCTGGGTGGTGCTGGCCAAACCCGCAGCCGGGATTTCGACGGCGTCCGTTTATGCGCGGTACCACCCCGGGGACAAAGAGCGGACGCCCGCCACGCCGGCTGTCGTGCGGGCGATCCGCGACGGCGATTTTCCGGCTCTTTGTCGTTCTCTCGGCAACATGCTGGAAGACGTAACGGTGGAGCTTTGCCCGCAGGTGCGGAAGATCAAGACGTGCCTTTTGCGCATGGGCGCCGACGCGGCGCTCATGTCCGGCAGCGGTCCGACCGTTTACGCGCTCGCGGCCAAACAGTCGAAGGCGCTTCGTCTGAAGAACGGCCTGCGCGGCTTTTGCCGGCACGTGTATCTCGTGCGGTTGCTGGGACAGCCCGAGCCGGAGACCGAACGGTTGATTCCTTCCGTCCCGCGGTGATATAGTGGGGTTGACCATCGGTTAAGGGGAATCCGGAGCATGCGGAAATGGAAGCGAAGCGCCCGCCTGGTCGAAATGACCCATGATCTGCTCATCCGTCCTCACAAGCTGGTTCCGCTCGCGACGTTTTCCGAACGTTACCGGTCCGCCAAGTCCTCGATCAGCGAGGATTTGTCCATCATCAAGGAAGTGTTCGAGGAAGACGGCATCGGCGAGCTTCAGACGGTGCCCGGCGCGGCGGGCGGCGTGAAATTCGTGCCGCGCATGCGGCGGCAAGAGGCGTTGGAATTGATTGAAGATTTATGCAATATGCTCCAAAATCCGGAAAGAGTTTTGCCGGGCGGGTATTTGTATATGTCGGACTTGCTTGGATGTCCGTCTCTGCTCCGTCGCATCGGCAAAATGTTCGCCACCGCTTTTGCGGACTGTCGGGCCGACGTCGTCATGACGGTCGAGACGAAGGGCATCCCGATCGCCTATGCGACGGCGTTCTGGCTTGATCTGCCTGTCGTGATCGTTCGCCGCGACAATCGCGTGACGGAAGGCTCCGCCGTCAGCATGAATTACGTTTCCGGTTCGAACCGCCGCATTCACACGATGTCGCTCGCCCGCCGCGCGCTGAAGGAGCAGGCTGGCGTGCTGATTATCGACGATTTCATGCGGGCGGGGGGAACCATTCGCGGCATGATTGACTTGCTGGCGGAATTCCGGGCACACGTCTGCGGCGTCGGCGTGCTCGTCGAGTCCGGCGACGTGAAGGAACATCTCGTCGACGAGTACGTCTCGCTCGCCCGATTGGCCGGCGTCGACCCGAAAACGAAGGAAGTCCGCGTCGTGCCGGGCAACTATTTCGACAAGGAGGAGACGGAATGACGGAAGAACGTGCGCAAATTGAAACCGTGTCGACCGACAAGGCTCCCGCCGCCGTCGGACCTTACAGCCAAGCCGTGCGTGCCGGTCCGTTCGTGTTCGCGTCGGGGCAAATTCCGCTTACGCCGGACGGCAGACTGGTCGAAGGCGGTATCGAAGAACAAACGCGACAGGTAATGGAGAACTTGTCCGCCGTGCTGAAAGCGGCCGGCACGTCGCTCGACCGCGTGGTCAAGACGACGGTGTTTTTGAAAGATTTGAGTCTATTTGCAGCGTTTAACGAGGTGTACGCCTCGTATTTTCCGGATCGCAAGCCGGCGCGTTCAACGGTGGAGGTTGCCCGGCTGCCGAGGGACGTTTTGGTGGAAATCGAAGCAGTGGCGGTCGTCTGAAAAATTTTCCGCGCAGTCAGGAGGAATTTGCCGTTTCGATGTGGAATATGTACCTGTGCCCGCGAAATGGCAAAGGGTGGTGAGACTCATGAACATTACCGATGTGCGTCTGCGCCGCGTTCACGCGGAAGGGCGGATGAAAGCGATTGCGTCGATCACGATCGACGGCGAATTCGTCGTCCACGACATCCGGGTGATCGACGGCAACAACGGACTATTCGTCGCGATGCCGAGTAAACGGACGCCGGACGGCGAATTCCGGGATATCGCCCATCCGATTTCCTCCGTCGCGCGGGAGAAAATTCAGTCGGCCGTACTGGCCGAGTATGAGCGCGTCCTGCGCCAGGGCGACCGGGAGGGCGCGATGCTGGAAGCGGGCGTGTGAGCCCTGGACGCGGCATGAGGGCCGTCGCCGACGGCTCTCTTTTTTTTCGGGCGCGGTTCGATTATGATTCAGAATAGACCGAAACAGCCGGGGGGAGAGGCGGACGAATGAAGTGTACGGCAATCGTGCTGGCGGCCGGCGAAGGAAAACGGATGCGATCGCGTACGCCGAAAGTGTTGCATCCGGTTTGCGGCAAGCCGATGATCGGCCACGTCGTGGAGGCGGTCCGCCGAACGGCGAATCGCGTGATCGTCGTCGTCGGGCGGGGGGCCGAGGCGGTGCAGGCCTATTTGGGCGACGCCGTCGAGTATGCGGTTCAGCCGGAGCCGCTCGGTACGGGTCATGCTGTCATGCAGGCCCGGTCGCTCGTCGAAAGCGGCGAAGCGGAGGTCGTGCTGGTGGCGAGCGGCGACTCGCCGCTGATCCGGCCGGAGACGCTCGAAGAAATGGTCCGGCTGCACGCGGAAAAGCGCGCTGCGGTTACGCTGCTTACGGCGGAACGCGATGATCCGGGCGGGTATGGACGGGTCGTCCGCGCCGCCGACGGATCGGTGGCGCGGATCGTGGAGGATAAGGACTGCAGTCCGGAAGAAGCCGCGGTGAAGGAGATCAACGCGGGTGTTTACTGTTTCGACCGCCGCCTGCTCTTTTCCGCGCTTGCGCGTGTAACCAACCGCAACGCGCAAGGGGAGTACTATTTGACGGACGTCGTCGGCATTCTGTGCGCCGAAGGGGCGACGGCTGCTGCGTTCAAAACGTCAGACCCAGCCGAGGCGTTCGGCGTCAACGACCGCCTGGCGCTGGCGGAGGCGGAGCGGCTGATGCGCCGGCGCATCAACCGCCATCATTTGCAGAACGGGGTGACGATGATCGATCCCGACCGCGTCTATGTCGATGCCGACGTCGAGATCGGGCCGGACACGGTGCTGTATCCCGGCGTCTCGCTGCGAGGGCGGACCCGAATCGGCGCGGAGTGCGTGATTGGCCCCGACGCCGATATAACCGATTCCGATATTGGCGACCGCGTCAAAATCCGATACTCTGTGCTGGCGGGTGCGCGCGTCGGACCGGACAGCGATGTCGGGCCGTTCGCGTATGTGCGGCCGGGTTCCGTCATCGGCGCGTCGGTGCGCGTCGGCGATTTCGTCGAGATTAAAAACTCTACGATCGGCGACGGCAGCAAGGTGCCGCATCTCAGCTACGTCGGCGACGCCCGCGTCGGCTCGGGCGTCAACATCGGCTGTGGTGCGATTACGGCGAATTACGACGGGTACCGGAAGCATACGACCATCATCGAGGACGGGGCGTTCATCGGCAGCAACGTCAACCTGATCGCGCCCGTCCGCATCGGCCGCGGCGCGTACGTCGTGGCCGGTTCGACGATCACTCACGACGTCGGCGAAGACGAGCTGGCGATCGCCAGGGAACGCCAGATCAACAAACCCGGCTATGCAAGCCGGCTGCGCGAACGGATCCGGAACCGTTCCGCCGATTCCCGCGACTGAAAGTTCGGTTGCAAGCGCCGCATGGTTTCGTTTGGCGCCTTTCGATTTCGGGGAAAACGAATGACGGAAGGAGGCAACGAAACATGACCGTGACGCTGAAACCCGAACTGCGCGACAAAAGCCGGAAATCCATCACCAGACAGCTTCGTTTGAATGGGCGTGTGCCTGCCGTCGTCTACGGACCGAGCGTGCCGAGCACGCCGATCTCCATCAGCGAAAAGGAATTAGCGCTCGTGCTGAGGCACCGCGGCGGCCACCTGTTCGAGATGGACATCCCGAATGCGGGCAGACATCCCGTCTTGCTTGCCGAACTGCAGCGCGACCCGCTGAGCGGACGCGTCATCCACGTCGATTTCCGCCAGGTCAACCTCAACGAGCCGATTCGCGCCGAGGTACCGATCGTGCTTGTGGGTGAGCCGGAGGCGGTCCGCATGGGCGGCGTGCTCAGCCAGCTGCTCGATACGGTCGAGGTACGCGGGCTGCCCGAACGGTTGCCGGAAGAAATCCGCGTCGATGTGTCGAAACTGGAAGTCGGCGACAAGGTGATCGTCGGGGATTTGCCCGTTCCCGAAGGCGTGGAAGTGTTGGACGATCCCGACGTCGTTGTTGCCGCGGTGCTGGCTGCCCGGGCGGGAGAAGAGGCGGGCGAAGAAGCAGAGCAGGCCGGAAATGACGGTTGAACAAAAGGGGACCCCCGCGGAGGCGCTCGGCCGCCGCGGGGCGGTCCCCTGCGGAATCCGTTTTAAAAACCCGGCCGTGAGACAAATCGATATGTATTTCGGTTATAGTATGTGTTGTTGATCTTAACGAATCCCGGCATCACCTGTTCGACGAATCCGATGTCCTTATGAGTGTCGCCGAGATAGATTTGAACGGGAACTTCGCACTCCATATGGTCGTGAAAATGCCAGTCTTCCGTCAACAACTGACCGTTTTCGTAACCCATGGCTTTCGCGTTCCCTCCTAAGATTTTTTGAGCGAGAATACCGAAAAAGACTTGTCTATTTTCTTAGACAACCGGATCGGCAAAAGAGTTGCCATTACGGCGGGAAGGGCGATCGGTTTGCGTTGGTTTGTCGGTTTAGGCAATCCCGGCAAGGCTTACGAGCGGACGCGTCACAACATCGGTTTTATGGCGGTCGACCGGCTGGCCGCTCGATGGGGGATCGAGCTTCTCCCCTCGAAATTCCGTGCCTTGGCGGGAGAAGGCCTGGTGTGCGGACAGAAAGTGTTTTTGCTGAAACCGACGACGTTCATGAATCTGTCGGGGGAAAGCGTGCGGGCGTTCATGGATTTTTACCGCGTCGGCGTCGAGGGGCTTGTGCTGCTGTACGACGACATGGATACGCCATTCGGCAAGATTCGGCTGCGATATAAAGGAAGTTCCGGCGGGCATAACGGCGTAGAGTCGGTCATCCAGCACGTTGGAACGCAGCTGTTCAACCGGATCCGGATCGGCATTTCGCGGCCGGAACCCGGCGCGAGCACCGTCGACTACGTGTTGTCGGAATTCACGAAAGAAGAGCGCGAGCGGCTTCCCGACATTCTCGAACGGGCCGCCGACGCCGCGGAAGCTTCGCTCACCGAGCCGTTCGAAAAAGTGATGGCCCGGTTCAACGCTGGTTAAGCGGCGGCTTCAAGCGGGTTAAGCCTGCCTTCGTTCGTCCATACTAGGAAAAAACGATCATGGACGGACGACGGGGGGCATATGCTGTGTTGGTGAAATATCGGTGCCGGTATTGCCGTATGCCGCTCGGCGTTCTTGCGGACGAGCGGCTCGACGAGGCCCGCCTCGGCTTCGCCGCCTTGACCCCCGAGGAACGCGCGGATATAATTACGTATGATTCAGACGGGGAGATCACGGTGCGCCTTGTTTGCGATTATTGCCGGCAGGCGCTCGAGGCGCATCCGGAGTTGTGGCTGGCGCCCAATCCGCTCCAGTGAGGCGGGCGACATCCTCGGTGGATCAGGAGGAAGCGTTTCCATGCAAGAATTGTTGCGGATGGTCGGCGAAGATCGCGACGTCCAGGCGATTTTGGCCGGACTCCGCTCGGGGATGAGGGAACAGCTGTTGTCCGGCCTGGCGGGTTCCGCGAAACAGGTCGTCATGGCGGCGCTCGCGCGTGAACTGGAGCGGCCGCTGGTCGTGCTGGCGCACAATCTGTTTGCTTGCCAGAAAATTGCGGAAGATTTGTCGGCGCTTCTGGCCCCCGATGAAGTCTTGCTGTATCCCGCGAACGAGTTGATCGCCGCCGAAGGCGCGGTCGCCAGCCCCGAAATGCTTGCTCAGCGAGTCGACGTGCTTACGCGGCTGGCCGGGGGGTTTCGCGGGGTCGTCGTCGTGCCGGCGGCGGGGATGCGCCGTTTTTTGCCGGACCCGAAAGCTTTCCGGGAAGCGACGATGTCCGTCCGCCGCGGCGATGCATTGCCGATGGAATCGTTTGTCCGGCGTCTGACCGAGCTCGGTTACGAACGCGTCGAACAGGTGGAGCGGAAGGGCGAGTTCGCCGTTCGCGGCGGCATCGTCGACGTTTTTCCGCTGACCGCCGACCTGCCGTGCCGGCTCGAATGGTTCGACGACGAGATCGATTCCGTACGGGTGTTCGATCCGGCCGGCCAACGTTCGTTGGAAGCGACCGATAGCGTACGAATCACCCCCTGTACCGAGATCGTAGTCACGGATCCGAGGCGCTGGCGGAGCGCGGCGGAACACGCCCAAGCCTTGCTCGACGAACAGCTCGCCAAAATGTCCGACCGTACCGCGCGGCAGCGGCTCGCCGCAGGCATCGGCGCGGACGTCGACAGGCTGCGTGCGGGCGAGCCTTTTGCCGAACTGTACCGATACGTACCGCTGCTTTATCCCGAGCGGAAAACGATGGCTGATTTTTTTCCCGAGGATGCTGTCTTGGTCGTCGACGATCCGATGCGGATCGCGGAGACGCTCCGGCAGCTCGACCGCGATGAGGCGGAGTGGCAGACCGCGCGATTGTCGGAAGGCAAGGCACTTCCATCCGTCGCCCTTTCGAAGCCGGCTGACGCGGTATTATACCGGCCGCGGTTTCAGACCGTCTATTTTTCACTTTTTTTGCGGCAAATTCCGCACGTCCATCCGCAAAACGTCGTCAACGTCGCGTGTCGGGCGATGCAGCATTTTCACGGGCAGATGAACGTCCTCAAGTCGGAGATGGAGCGCTGGCGCAAAAACGGCATGCGCGTCTTCGTGGTGGCCGACGGCGAGGAGCGCCTGCAGCGGGTACGCCGCGTTTTGGCGGATTACGGCATTGACGAACCGACGTGGGTCTCCGGCAATTTGCAAGCGGGGTTTGAATTGCCGTCGGTGCGTCTCGCCGTGGTGACGGAATCGGAGCTGTTTGCCCGTCGGCAACGCAAGCAGCCCCGCCGCGCTACCGCGAAAATCGACAATGCCGAGCGCATTCGCAGTTACACCGAATTGAAGCCCGGCGACTACGTCGTGCACGTCCACCACGGCATCGGCAAGTTTATCGGCATCGGTACGCTCTTGATCGGCGGCGTCCATCGCGATTATCTGCACATTTTGTATGCCAACGGCGACAAGTTGTCCGTTCCGGTCGACCAAGTCGGCATGATCCAGAAGTACGTCTCCGGCGACGACAAGGAGCCCAAGCTCAGCCGACTCGGCGGCGGCGACTGGGCGCGCGTCAAAAACAAAGTCCGTTCGTCGGTGCGCCAGATCGCGGACGATCTCGTCCGGTTGTATGCCGAACGGCAGGCAGTGCGCGGCTTTGCGTTCAGCAAGGACACTGAATTCCACAGAGAATTCGACAGCTTGTTCCCTTACGAGGAAACGCCTGACCAGTTGCGGGCGATCGAGGAAGTCAAGCGCGACATGGAGCAGCCCCGCCCGATGGACCGGCTGCTTTGCGGCGATGTCGGTTACGGCAAAACGGAGGTCGCGATCCGCGCCGCGTTCAAGGCGGTCTACGACGGCAAGCAGGTGGCGGTGCTCGTGCCGACGACGATTTTGGCCCAGCAGCATTACGCCACGTTCCGCGACCGGTTCTCCGGATTTCCCGTCGAAATCCGGGTGCTGAGCCGGTTTCGCTCGCGCAAGGAGCAGAAAGAGACGATCGAAGGTCTGAAAAACGGCACCGTCGACATCGTCATTGGAACGCACCGGCTGCTGTCGAAAGACGTGGTGTTCAAAGATCTTGGACTGCTTATCGTCGACGAGGAGCAGCGATTCGGCGTTACGCACAAGGAAAAGCTGAAGCTGATGCGGACGAACGTCGACGTGCTGACGTTGACGGCGACGCCGATTCCGCGCACGCTGCACATGTCGATGCTCGGCGTGCGGGATTTGTCGGTCATCGAGACGCCGCCGGAAAACCGCTTTCCCGTTCAAACGTTTGTCGTCGAATACAGTCCGTCGCTCGTCCGCGAGGCGATCGAAAGGGAACTCGCCCGCGAAGGCCAGGTTTATTACGTGTACAACCGCGTCCAAGGCATTCACCGGATCGCCGAACATCTGTCATCGCTTGTGCCCGACGCGCGCATCGCCGTGGCACACGGGCAGATGCCGGAACAGGAGCTGGAGCGGACGATCCTCGACTTTCTTGAGGGCGAATACGACGTGTTGGTCAGCACGAGCATCATCGAAACCGGTATCGACATCCCGAACGTCAACACGCTCATCGTTCACGACGCCGATAAACTCGGACTTGCGCAGCTGTACCAGCTGCGCGGCCGGATCGGGCGGTCGAGCCGGATCGCATACGCCTATTTTACGTATCAGCCGGACAAAGTGCTGAGCGAAACGGCGGAAAAACGGCTTCAAGCGATTCGCGAATTTACGGAGCTCGGTTCCGGGTTCAAGATCGCGATGCGCGATTTGGCGATCCGCGGCGCCGGCAACTTGCTCGGCGCAGAGCAGCACGGGTTTATCGCGCACGTCGGCTTCGACCTTTACACCCAGATGCTCGCCGAGGAGATCCGCAAGCGCAAGGCCGAGCTGACGGGCGAGCCGCCCGAGCCGGAACCGTTGCCGCAGGCGCAGATCGACCTGCAGGTCGACGCCTATTTGCCTTCCGAATATGTCGCCGACGGCGCGCACAAAATCGAGATTTACAAAAAAGCCGCAGCCGCCCGCCGCGTCGAGGACGTCGACGATCTTCTGGAAGAGATGACGGACCGGTTCGGCGATCCGCCTGAATCGGCGCTTCGCCTGCTCGCAGTGGCCAGGCTGCGCGTGCTGTGTACGGAGATCGGCGTCGAGTCCGTCGCCCAGAAAGGCGACGCGGTGACGCTGACGTTCCACGAGCGCGCCTCCGAGCTCGTAGATCCGACCGCGCTGGCCAAAACGGTTTCTGCTTTCGGGCGCACGGTCGAGCTGTCGCCGGGGCCGCCGCCGAAGTTGACGTTCCGCAAACTGCCGGAAGCGTCCGATAAGGTGCTGGCGACGATCGAGCGGTTTTTGTTACAATACAAAAAAGCGGCGGAGACGAAAGGGGAAATGGTGCACCATGCGGCGCCTTGACGCGAACGTTCGGAGGGCGGCGCTTCGCACGGTCTTTGCAGCCGCGCTGGCCGGCGTTTTTTTATTTGCGGCCGGTTGCGGCGCGGACGGGCCGTCGAAAGTCGTCGCTACGTACGAAGGCGGGGGGAAAGTGACGCGGGGCGAACTGGACAAGTTCATCGCCGTTCAGACGTTCCTTCAGCCGATGTATGCGTTGTTACGCGACGATCCGGAATTCCAGAACGCGATGCTGAACGAATACGTCGGTTTGACCGTCCTGGGCGGCCGTGCGGACGAAGCTGCGCGCAAGGAAGCCGACCAGAAAGTAAAGGAAAGAATGCAAGAATTCGATAAAATCGTTGACCAATACACCGAGCTGAAGCAAAAAATAAAAGAACAACGATTGTCCAACGAGGATTTCCGGAGGTTTTTCGAACTGCAATTTCTGGCGGCGGCTCACGTCGGACAGGGCGTCGCGGAGGAGGACGTCCGCAAGCGGTACGACGAAGAAATCGCGCGCGATCCGCACGCGTTCGACACGGCCACCGTCCGGCACATTCTCGTTGCGTTCCGCGACGCCGACGGAAACGAGCGGACTCGCGACGCCGCGCTCGCCCGTGCGATCGAGGTGAAAAAGAAACTGGAAGAAGGCGCCGATTTCGCCGAGCTGGCACGGACGTATTCGGACGACCCCGGTTCAAAAAACAACGGCGGATTGTACGAAAACGCGCCGGTCAGCCAGTGGGTGGAACCGTTTCGGAAAGCTGCGGTGACGTTGCCGATCGGCGCAATCAGCGACCCGGTCGAAACGGAGTACGGTTTTCACGTCATGCGCGTCGAGAATCGGCATCAGCCCGGGTTTGAGGAAGTGCGCGACGATTTGCGGATGGCGATCGTGCATGAAAAGATCGGAGAATTCGTCGACAAACAAGTACCGGCGCTGATCAAGACGAACCGGTTGCCGTCGCCGTCCGTTTCGTCGGTGCCGTCGCCTTCGCCGTCGGCCTGAACGTTCGGCCCGGGTGTTCGGCGAAAACGCGTGGTATAAGCCGGCGATGCCCGCGCATACTAAGCCCAAGCACACATTCAGGAAAGCGAGGCACAAACGGCGATGAAAGCTACGGGTATCGTCAGGCGTATCGACGATTTGGGGCGCGTCGTCATTCCGAAAGAAATCCGCCGCACCCTCCGCATCCGCGAAGGGGATCCGCTTGAAATTTTCGTCGACCGCGACGGCGAAGTCATCCTCAAAAAATATTCGCCGATCGGCGAATTAGGCGATTTTGCACGGGAATACGCGGAGTCGCTGTACGAAAATACGGGTCACATGGCATTGATCGCCGACCGCGACGCCGTCATCGCGGTCGCCGGTGCGCCGAAAAAAGATTTTTTGGACAAGCCGGTCGGATCGCTGGTCGAGGCGTGCATGGAAAGCCGCCGGTCGGCCCTGGAGACGAATCCGGGAACGTACGACATCGTCAGGGATCGGCCGGAAGCTTATTCTTCCTACGCCATCGCCCCGATCGTCGCAGCCGGTGACCCGATCGGCGCCGTCATTCTCGCCAGCCGAGACGAGGGCACGCGAATGGGGCAGCTTGAACTGAAAATGGTCGAGACGGCCGCTGCCTTTCTCGGCAAACAGATGGAACAATGACGATATGGTTTGTCTCTTGTCGCTTCCGGTCGACGGCCGGAAGTTTTTTTATTGCCGGCTTTCCGGTATGATAAGGGAAGGGGGTTGGGTTGTACCAGAACGGGAGGCGAAACACGACGTGTCGAAGCCGAAAATCGCAGTGGTCGGACTTGGTCCCGGCGATCCCGGTATGATCACCGCAGCCGCCTGGAAACGACTGGAGCAGGCGGCGGCCGTATACGTTCGGACGAAGCGGCATCCGGCGGTGCGCGGACTGGCGGAGCGGGGCATCGCGTTCGTTTCGTTCGATCCGGTTTACGAGACGGCCGAAACGTTTGAAGCCGTCTACCAGACGATCGCGGAGGCGTTGACGGAACGCGCGAATTCGCTCGGTGCCGAGATCGTCTACGCCGTACCGGGTCATCCGTCGGTCGCCGAGCGGTCGGTCATGCTGCTGAAGGAGCGGTGCGCCGTCAAGGGTGTAGAGCTGGAGATCGTCGGCGGCATCAGTTTTCTCGACGAGGCGTTCGCGCGGCTCGGTTTCGATCCGGTCGAAGGGTTTTTGCTGCTCGACGCGTTCGATTTGCGCGCATCGCGGCTCTGTCCGGAGCTGCATACCATGATCGCACAAGTGTGCGACCGTATGACGGCCTCGCACGTCAAGTTGGCGTTGATGGAGCGTTATCCCGACGATTACCGGATCGTCGTCGCCCGGTCGCTGGGCGTCGAAGGAGAGGAACAGATCGAGCGCATGCCGCTTTACGAACTGGATCGGTTGACCGACTACGGCGACAGGACGCTCGTCTGGGTGCCGAAAGCCGACAACGCCGTGATCGGCAATCGGTCGTTCGAGCGGTTGAGGGAGATCGTCGCGATTTTGCGCGGCCCGGACGGCTGCCCGTGGGATCGTAAGCAGACGCACGCGTCGCTGCGCAGGTACCTGGTGGAAGAGACGTACGAGACGATCGAAGCGATCGACGCCGACGATCCCGACGCGTTGCGCGAGGAACTCGGCGATCTTTTGCTGCAGGTCATGCTGCACGCGCAGATCGAATCCGAGACCGGCGCGTTCGACGTCTACGACGTCATCGCGGCGCTGAACGACAAGCTGATCCGCCGCCACCCGCACGTGTTCGGCGACGTGAAGGCAGCCGACGCCGACGAGGCGCTCCGCCGATGGGAAAGCGCCAAGGCTGCGGAGAAAGACGTCGGAGACCGGCTCCGGCCGACGTCCGTTCTCGACGGCGTCCCCCGAGAATTGCCGACGCTGTACAGGGCCCTTCGATTTCAGGAAAAAGCGGCTTCCGTCGGCTTCGACTGGCCGGACGTTTCCGGCGCGCTGGACAAACTTCGCGAGGAGCTCGGCGAACTGGAAGAAGCATGCCGCCTGTCCGACGCGGCGCGCGTACGGGACGAGCTCGGCGACGTGCTGTTCGCCGCCGTCAACGTCGCCCGCTTTTTCGGCGCCGATCCCGACGAGGCGTTGGCGCGCGCAGTGCGGAAGTTCGTCCATCGGTTCTCCCGCATAGAGGAAGCGGTGAAAAAATCCGGGCGTCGCTGGGACGAGGTCTCCCTGGAAGAGATGGACGCTTACTGGCGCGACGCGAAAAAACTTGAGCGGCCGACGTGACGGAAAAGCAGGATTTTCGCGCTCCGTCTCGAATACATAGAATTGGCAATGCGGAAAATTCACTTTTCGGACGGTGGAGGTATCGCGATGAACAAGGCGGATCTCATCAGCAACATTGCGAAAAAGAGCGGGATGTCCAAAAAAGACGTCGAGACGGTGCTGAACAACTTCATCGGCGAGGTCGAATCCGCGCTCGCCAGCGGCCAGAAAGTTCAGCTTATCGGTTTCGGCACGTTTGAGACGCGGCTACGGGCGTCCCGTAAGGCGCGCAACCCGCAGACGGGCAAGCCGATCACGATTCCGGAAACGAAAGTTCCGGCGTTCAAGGCGGGCAACCGGCTGAAAGCGGCCGTCAAGTGATGCGGGTCGACAAGTTTTTGCAGGTCTCCCGCCTCATCCGGCGTCGCACCATCGCCAAGGAGGCGTCCGAACTTGGCCGCGTGCTCATCAACGGCCGCGAGGCCAAACCGTCCAGCCGCGTGAAGGTCGGCGACGAGCTGACGGTGCGCTTCGGCCGCAAGGAAATGACAGTGCGCGTCGAGCGCCTGGCGGAATCGGTCCGGAAAGAGGAAGCCGGGCAGATGTATTCCGTCGTCGCCGTGCGCTACCTCGACGCGGAAAGTCCGGAGGAATGGACGGAAAGCGGGTGACGCAGGGCGCCTTGCCGATTGCCTGACGGGGAAGTCCGGTCGCACCAACCGGCAAGGCGCCGGTTGTTTCGGCTTCGCCGCCGTTGTTCTAACCGCCGCCTCCTTCCCATAGAAATGGAGAAGGGGGGCCGGGCCATGATCGAACAAGCGAAGCCGAAGCGGCAGGAAATCCGGCTGGTCAACCGTAAGACGCTCGAAATAACCGGCGTCTTGAACGTCGAGCGGTTTGATGCGAACGAATTCCGTATCGAGACGGAAGCCGGATTTCTGATCGTGCGCGGGCAAAATTTGCATTTGAAACATTTGAGTCTGGAACAGGGCGTCGTCGCGATCGACGGCTATGTCGGCTCGCTGGCGTATCCCGAGTCGAAAGGCGGAGCGAAAGGCCGGAACGGATGGGGGAAGTGGTTCCGGTGACGC
The DNA here is from genome assembly GCA_002507565.1 of Candidatus Reconcilbacillus cellulovorans. Lineage (GTDB taxonomy): Bacteria > Bacillota > Bacilli > Paenibacillales > Reconciliibacillaceae > Reconciliibacillus > Reconciliibacillus cellulovorans. The sequence continues at coordinate 18,610 of MOXJ01000005.1, read as the reverse complement.
TCGGCGTCCAATTCGCCGTGATGTTGGCCATGATCGGATGCGGCGCGGGGCTGGCCGCCTGGCTCGATATCGGTCGATTGGCGGCGCGGCGTCTCGGCGCGCCGCGGGCGGCGACGGCGATGCTGGACGCGGCGCTCTGGACGGTCGCCGCCGCGCCGGTGTTTGCGGCGCTGTATTTCGTCAACGGCGGGGAAATCCGTGTGTACGTATGGCTGGCTCTCGGGATCGGCTGGTGCCTTTACTTCTCTCTATTTGCGGGAATCGTGCGCCGATCTGTGTCGGCCGCGCTGAGCGCTGTAGCGGCCGTGTTGCGGGCAATGTCGGCGGTCGCGCGGATCGCTCGGTTTCACAAACCGCGTAAAACCGGCTGAGGTGAGATGTCTGTGCCGAAACCGAAACGATCTCGTTCGAGAAGATGGCATCGCAGGTTCGTTTTCGGTCTCATGGCGGCGATTTTCGCTTGGGCCGGGTGGACGGTCTCCGATCTTTTCGCGCTGTGGAAGTCGAAGGCGGCGGAACTCGAGAGGCTCGAGGAGCGGCTTCGCGAGGCGGAACGCCAGAACGAGGCTTACCGGCTCGAGATCGCCCGCATGAACGACGACGCGTATCTCGAACAGTGGATCCGCAGCCGGTACCATTACGCGAAGCCGGGAGAAACGGTATATTACAAAGCGGAACCGTAAGGAAAGCGAGGCTCGGATCGCATGGCCATTTTGTTTGACGAAAAAAGTAAGCGTTTTCACCTAACGGCCCGCGATTCCAGTTATGTGATGGAGATCGTCGAAGGCGGATTTCTGGCGCATTTGTACTGGGGCAAGCGCATTCGCCGCGCCACGTTTTGCCGACCGCCCGAACGGGTCGACCGACCGTTTTCGCCGAATCCGCCGGGGTTCGGCCGTGACTTTTCGCTTGATACGCTGCCTCAGGAATATCCGGCTTACGGCCATACGGATTTCCGCGCGCCTGCCTACCAGGTGCGGCTGGCGGACGGATCGACCGTTACCGACCTTCGCTATTGCGGCCATCGGATTTCGCCCGGTAAGCCGAAATTGCCGGGATTGCCGGCGACTTACGTGGAGTGCGACGATGAGGCGGAAACGCTCGAAATCGAACTGTCAGATCCGGTATGCGGCCTGAAGGCCGTTTTGTATTATACGGCGTTTTCGCGGCTGAACGCGTTCGCGCGCTCCGTCCGTTTCGTCAACGAGGGCCAAAAACCGCTCGTGCTGCTTCGAGCGATGAGCGCCAGTGTCGATTTCCGCGAGGCCGGTTTCGACTGGCTGCATCTATCGGGTACATGGGCAAACGAGCGGCAAATCGTCAGGCGCCCGCTTGCGCCGGGCGGACAGTCCGTCGAAAGCCGCCGAGGCGCCAGCTCCCACCAGCATAACCCGTTCATCGCCCTGCTGCGTAAACACGCCGACGAAGACGTCGGCGAAGTGTACGGTTTCAGTCTCGTATACAGCGGCAATTTTTGGGCAGGTGTGGAAGTCGATCCGTACGACTGCGCTCGGGTGTCGATCGGCCTGAACCCTTTCGATTTTGCTTGGCGGCTTGAGCCGGGCGAATCATTCCAGACACCGGAAGCCGTGCTGGTGTATTCGGACGAGGGACTGGGCGGCATGTCGCGCACATATCACCGGCTGTACCGCAGCCGGCTGTGCCGCGGGTTCTGGCGCGACCGGGAGCGGCCGATCCTCATCAATAATTGGGAAGCGACGTATTTCGACTTCGACGAGGACAAACTCGTCCGGTTGGCGGAGAAGGCGGTCGGGCTCGGCATCGAACTGTTCGTTCTGGACGACGGTTGGTTCGGGCATCGCGACGACGATTCGCGGTCGCTCGGCGACTGGTATCCGAACCTGCGAAAATTGCCGAACGGTCTGTCCGGTCTCGCAAGTCGGGTTGCCGCGCACGGCCTGCGTTTCGGCATTTGGGTCGAGCCGGAAATGGTGTCCGAAGACAGCGACCTGTACCGTCGCCACCCGGATTGGTGCATTCATGTACCCGGCCGCGGCCGTTCGACGGGCCGCAGCCAGCTTGTGCTCGATCTGTCGCGCGCGGATGTGCGGGCCTACATCGTCCGCGCCATGTCGGACCTTTTGTCGTCGGCACCGATCGATTACGTGAAATGGGATATGAACCGCCATATGACGGAAATCGGTTCGGCCGTACTCGATCCGGAGCGGCAGCGGGAAACGGCGCACCGGTACATGCTCGGCCTGTACGCGGTGTTGGAAGAATTGACGAAGCGGTTTCCGCATGTGTTGTTCGAAAGTTGCTCAGGCGGCGGCGGAAGATTCGACCCCGGCATGCTCTACTATATGCCGCAGACGTGGACGAGCGACAACACGGACGCCGCCTGCCGCGTCAAAATTCAGTACGGCACGAGTCTCGTCTATCCGGCGATCGCGATGGGCGCACACGTGTCGGCCGTGCCGAATCACCAGGTCGGCCGGACGACGCCGCTTCGGACGCGGGGGGACGTCGCGTGTTCCGGCAATCTCGGCTACGAGCTCGACCTGACCGCGCTTTCGGACGAAGCTTGCGCGGAGATTCGTCGGCAGACGTCGTTTTACCGCGATATCCGGCGCCTCGTCCAGTTCGGCGACTTGTACCGCTTGATCAGCCCGTTTTCGGGCGACGGCAACGAGGCGGCGTGGATGTACGTGTCGGAGGATCGGTCGGAGTCCGTCGTCTTTTACTTCCGCTTTCTCGCTCGTCCCAACCCGCCGCGTCCTGCAGTTCGGCTGAAAGGTCTCGATCCGCTTGCCGATTACCTTGTTCGAGAAATCCCAGATGGACGAGCGGAGCCGGTGTTCGGCGGCGACGAGCTGATGCACGCGGGGCTGCCCGTTCCGGAAAGGGCGCTGTTCGGCGATTTTCAGAGCGCAGTCTGGTTGCTTTTGCGGCAAAATTGACGAAACGCAGCTTCGATTGTCGGAAATTCCTTCCGTCCGTCCACGCATTCCGACAAATTTAAGGAGCGCTCTCCGCCTATAATAAGGCCGCTGATTTCGGAAGGCGGGTGAGTCGGAATGCGTTTCGGCGTAGGCCGGTGGGCATTTGTGCGCCGGCTTTCGGCGAGGAAATGGTCGCTTCTTTTATGCGTCGTCGCGTTTTTGTTCGGTAGGGCGGCGATTTTTTCGGAGCTGTCGCCGTTTGCGGCGGCGTTTGCAGCGGCCGTTTATTTTCACCGCCGCGACTTGTTCCGGTGGACAAGCCTTTGTTCGGCCGCGGGAGCGGTGCTAGGAGGGTGGGCGCACGCGGCAGCCGTTTGGGCGGAGCTTACGGTCTTCGTTCTGTTGCAAAAAGGAATGGAACGCTACGAACGGTCCGATCCCGCTTACGGGCCGGTCATGGCTGCGTCCGCGGTGCTCGCCGTGCGCACGTTTGCGGAGACGATCGACGAGGGATTCGGCTGGCTGTCGTTGCTTTGGGTCGGCGTCGAGACGGCGCTCGGTTTTGTGTTGACCGTCATCTTCCTGCAGGCGATGCCGATTTTCGTTTTGCGTAAAAGTTGGCTGCTGCGCAACGAGGAGATCGTCTGCCTGATGCTGCTTCTCGCCTCATCCATGACGGGAACGGTCGGGTGGGAAGCCGGCGGCGTTTCCGCCGAGCATGTGTTGAGCCGCTATTTTACATTGCTGTTTGCGTTCGTCGGCGGAGCCAGCCTCGGCGCTTCGGCCGGCGTCGTGACCGGGCTCGTGCTCAGCCTGGCCGACGAGGCGGACGTCGTCCAGATCAGCTTGCTTGCTTTCGCCGGTCTGCTCGCCGGGCTCGTGCGGGAAGGCGGCAAGACGGCGCCGGCTGTCGGCATGGCGCTCGGTGCGTCGATTTTGTCTTTTTACGCCGGCGACGGGGAAGCGGCCGTCCGGTCGGCTTGGGATACGGCCGTTGCAGTGGCGCTGTTTATGCTGACGCCGTCTTCGGTCGTCCGGATGATGGCCCGTTACGTCCCGGGGACGGTCGAATACCAGCGCTCACAGCATGAATATGTGCGCAGGGCGCGCGAAATGACGGCAAAACGGGTGCGGAGGTTCGCGGAATTGTTTCGGCAGTTGTCCGGTAGTTTCCGCCAAGGCGTCGCCGGGCGCGCCGTCGCAGGGTGGGATGCCGGCGTCGGGCCGTTTCTGGACGAAGTCGCCGAACGGGTATGCCGGACGTGCCATCGCAAGGAATGGTGTTGGGAGCGGCATTTTTCCGAGACGGAGCGGTTCGTCCGCGATGTCGTCGGAGCGGTCGGGGAACGCGAATCGGCCTCGTCGACGCGGACCGGACGCGGGGTTCGGCCGGAATGGCGAAAGGCGTGCGTCAGGCCGGAAAAAGTATGGGACGTCGTGCTTGAACGTCTTCGGTGGCAGCGGTTTTCCGGGTACTGGAAAAAGCAGCTGGCCGACGGCCGCCAGCTGGTGGCGGACCAGCTGTCCGGCGTCTCGCAGGTGATGGACGATCTGGCGCGACGGCTGCTTCGGGAAGGATGGGAGATGTTCGTGCAGGAGGAGCGCATTCGCCAGGCGCTGGAGGACTTGGGGCTTTCCATCGTTCACGTCGATATCGTCAGTCTGGAGCCCGGCAACATCGAGATCGAAATTACCCGCACCGACACCGGTGCTTCGGACGAATGCCGCAAAATCGTCGCACCGATGTTGACGGACTTTCTAGGCGAACCGATCGCTGTCCGGCGTGAAAACCGGTCGGACGATGGACAAGGCTATTTCACGGCGGTATTCGGTTCCGCCCGGGAATACGTCGTGGAAACCGGCGTCGCCGCCGCAGCGAAGGGCGGCGAACTGTTGTCCGGCGACTGTTACAGCGTCGCGGAACTGGACAACGGCAAGTTTGCGGTCGCGATCAGCGACGGCATGGGCAACGGCGAGCGCGCGCGGGAGGAGTCGAGCGCGGCGCTGTCGATTTTGCAGCAGCTTCTGCAAGTCGGTCTCGACGAGCGGCTGGCGATCCAGTCGGTCAACGCCGTGCTGGCGCTCCGGTCGCCCGACGAATCGTACGCAACGGTCGATCTTGCGCTGATCGACTTGCACGACGCGGAAACGACGTTTCTGAAAATCGGGTCCGCCCCCAGCTTCATCAAGCGGGGCGAGGAAGTGCTGCGCGTCGCGGCGCACAATCCGCCGGTCGGCATTTTGCAAAATATCGACGTCGATCTGATCGGCATGCGGCTTAAGCCAGGCGATCTGCTCATCATGATGTCGGACGGCCTGTATGACGCTTCGGGCGACGGCGTCGGCAGAGACGCGTGGATTCGGCGCGCGATCCGCGAGATCCGTACGGACGATCCGCAAGAAATCGCCGATTGCCTGCTGGAACAAGCGATCCGGCACCGCCAAGGAGTTATCGCCGACGACATGACCGTCGTCGTCGCCAAAATCAGGACGCACCGCCCGGAATGGGCGACGTTCCGCTGGCCGGGATTCGCACGGATGGAACGCCCGAAGACGGTCAGTTGAGGCATGCGTCGCAACGGATTTAAGAGAGGGTTTTAGAAGGCGGACGTTTTGTCGATACTGGTGGGCGGACGGAAAACTTTTCCGAAAAGGGGTGTTTCCGATGGTCCACCAGCTCGTCCTGATCACCGACGGTCGGTCCAACGCCGGGACGGACCCCGTCGCCGCCGCCGCATACGCCCGAGCGGAGGGCATCGTCGTCCACGTCGTCGGCGTCGTCGACGACGGCGCGGTCGGCGAGCGCGGGGCCGCCGAGGCGGAGGAAATCGCGCGGGCCGGCGGCGGCCTTTGCCGGATCGTCCGTCCCCGCGTCCTGTCCGCGACGGTGCAGCAGGTGACCCGGCAGACGGTGATTCGGCAGTTGATCGATCCAACCGTGCGCTCTGCCGCGCGTGAGGGTATGCCGGAGCCGGCGGGCGTCCGCGACTTGACGCTGCTGCCGCCGTCGGAACGGGCGGTTATGGTGTCGCGGATCGAAGCGTGGGCGGACGCCGTTCCGCTCCGAGTCGCCCTGCTCGTCGACGCCAGCGGCAGCATGAAGCCGAAGTTCGCCGCCGTGCGCGAAGCGGTCTTCGATCTGGCGCTCGGCCTCCGTTCGCGCCGCGGTCTTGGTGAGATCGCCGTCTTCCATTATCCCGCTCCCGGAGGGGCCGCCTTGGACGTCGGCTGGACGAACGATCCGTCGGTCGCAGGAAGGTTGTTCGAGCGTTTGGAAATGAGAGGAATGACACCGACGGGACCGGCGATTTTGCGCGTTGTTGACTTTTTCGCGGAGACGGATGGCGAATCGCTTCGTGATTACGTCGTTTGAGACACCTTCCGCTTTCAGGCTCGCGCCCGGATGCACGATCGTGGGAAAATGGGGCGGGCGTCGGTACGTCGTCGAACGATTGCTCGGCGAAGGTGCCGGAGGGGCGGTATACGCCGTGCGGTCCGCGCAGGGGCTTGCAGCGCTGAAGTTCGGGCGGGACGCGTTGTCGCTGCAGTCGGAAATCAATGCCGTCCATACGCTGATCGACCGCGGCGCCGTCTCGCCGGACAGTCTGTTGGACGCCGACGACTGGCGATCGCCGGACGGCGTTTTTTCTTTTTATGTGGCGGCCTACCGCGAAGGCGAAGACATCGTGCGGTTTGTCCGCCGCCGCGGGGCGGACTGGTTCGGCACCGTCACCGTCGGCCTGCTCGGACGTCTTGAAGCGATTCATCGCGCGGGTTGGGCTTACGGCGACCTGAAACCGGCGCACGTGCTGGTCGGACCGTACGGAAAGGTGGAGCTGGTCGATTTCGGCGGGGCGACGCCGTTCGGGCAAGCCGTGCGCGAGTTTACGGAACGGTATGACCGCGGATTTTGGCGGGCGGGCGACCGGACGGCGGACCCCGGTTACGACCTGTTCGCCTTTGCGGTGATGTGCCTTGAAATGGATGGGGCGGTCCGTTTGCAAAACGCCGACCGGCATCCTAGAATGTTGTTGAAACGATTGGACGCGTCCGCTGCGCTTCGGCCGGTCGCCGGTCTGTTGCGCGAAATGTTGTCGGGACCGCACCGGAGCACCTCGGAATTGGCTGCGGATTGGCGCAGGGCCGTGCGGGTGGGGAGGTCCTTTTCGCCGCGCATGGCAGGTCGGGTGCCCAACGGGCCGATCGTCGCAGGGTTCGCGCTGTCGGCTGCTATGTTCGCCGCGGCAGCCGCTTTGTACGTTTTGAAATGAACGGGGGAGGCGCATGTCCCGGGAACTGGAACGCGCGATCGAACGGGCCGTGCGCGCAGGGCTGCTCGCCAGAGGCGACCGGCTGGTCGTCGCTTTTTCCGGTGGGCCGGATTCGACCGCCCTTTTGCATTTGCTGCACCGGTATTCGGCGCGATGGGATTGGCGGCTTGTCGCGGCTCACGTCAATCACGGCCTTCGCGCCGGGGAGGCGGAGCGCGACGCCGAAGCGGCGCGCGCGTTTGCCGAGCGGCTCGGCGTTCCGTTCGAACGGGGGGATCTCGACGTGCCTGCGGTCGTCGCGCGGACGAAGGAAAACGTTCAGGCGGCCGCGCGGCGGCTGCGCTACGCATTTTTGCGGGAGGTCGCCGCCCGTCACGGCGCGTCGAAAATCGCGCTGGCGCATCATGCCGACGACCAGGCGGAAACGGTGCTGCTCAGACTCGTCCGCGGTGCGGGGCCGTCAGGTTTGGCCGGCATCCCGGAGCGCCGGCGCGAAGGGGACGTCGAGGTCGTGCGCCCGCTGCTCGGCGTCACGAAGGCGGACATTCTGGAGTATTGCGAGGCGCACGGATTGCTGTTTTGCCGGGACAGCGGCAACGAGACGCGCCGGTACGACCGCAACCGGATCCGGCTCGACGTCATGCCGGTGCTGCGGGAACTCAATCCGGCGGTATCGGCGGCGATTTCGCGGCTGGCCGGAATCGTGCGCGAGGAGGACGCCTATCTGGACGAGGCGGCCCGGTGTGCCGCAACGGAGGGCGTCCGCATGGAGACGGGGGAAGCGTCGTTTTCCCGCGCCTGGTTTTGCGGCCTTCCTCTCGCTTTACAACGGAGAGTGATTAAACTAATATTAAATTATCTTTCGGAACAAGAGAAGGCTCAAGGGTGGACGGACTGGACGTGGGCGCATGCCGAAGCCGTTCGGGAAGCGGTGGTGAAGCCGTCTCCGCCGAACGCGGACTTCGCCGTCCGCCGGGACGTCCGGCTGCGAAGGCAGTACGATGAAATCCGGCTTTTTCTCGACGTCTCCGGCGGGGGGCGGGACGGGCCGTTGCAAGTGACGGCGCGCGCCGTGTCGATCGACGTTTCGGCCGACGGCGAACTTCGCTGGTTCGGCGCCGTGCTGGTATGGAACCGTATTCCTGCGTCGGAGCTGGCGAGACGGTCGCTCGACGCACGTCGGGAAGCCGCGTTCGACGCCGACGCTCTTGTTTGTCCGGTCGCCGTCCGCAGCTGGCGTCCCGGCGACCGAATGCAAGTGCTCGGCATGGAAGGGACGAAGAAAGTCCAGGATCTGTTCGTCGACGACAAAGTTCCCGTTTGCCGCAGGCGGCTGTTGCCCGTCGTCACGGACGGCGTCGGCGATATCTTGTGGATTCCCGGCGTCCGGCGTTCGCGTCTTGCGCTTGTTACGGAAACGACGGAAAGGGTACTCTATATGAAGTACTGCGATCAGGACTGCGATTGAGGCGTGGGAGGGGCCGATTTGCTGGACGACATTCGCGAGGTGTTGATTCCGGCGGATGAGCTTCAGGCCAAAATCCGCGAGCTGGCGGAAGCCGTCAACCGCGATTACGAAGGCCTGAATCCGTTGGTCATCTGCGTGCTGAAGGGCGCATTTATTTTCATGGCCGATTTGGTCAAACATCTGACGATTCCTCTCGAGATCGATTTTATGGCCGTTTCGAGCTATGGTGCATCGACGCGGTCATCCGGCGAGGTCAAAATTCTCAAGGACCTCGATCTTCCCGTCGACGGACGGCACGTTCTCATCGTGGAAGACGTGGTGGACAGCGGATTGACGCTCAGTTATCTGATCGACGTGTTGGAGCGGCGCAACGCGCTGTCTGTGCGGGTGGTCGCCCTGCTCGACAAGCCGGCCCGCCGGACGGTCGAACTGGAGCCCGACTACAAAGGGTTTACGATTCCGGACGTATTCGTCGTCGGCTACGGTTTGGATTATGCGGAAAAATACCGCAACCTTCCTTTTGTGGGGGTGCTTCGGCCGGAGGTGTTTTCCCGCAACAGTTCGTTGTAACCGCATTTCAGAGCGTGATAAAATAGGATGGATAGCCGCTGCCTGAGAGGAGGTTGGGGATGAATCGCATCCTCCGCAATACCGGCTTTTATTTGATCATCATCCTCGTGACGGTCGGAATCGTTCAGTTCATCAGCCACCAGAACGGCAATGAGCTGAAGTTGACCTATACGGAGCTGCGCCAACACATCGAGCGGCACGAAGTCGCGAACCTGAGGGTGAAAGTCCAGAACCTCACCTACCTGGTCAGAGGGAATTTGAGCGACGGGACGCCGTTCGTCGCGCGCGCGCCGTTCAGCGATCTGTTTCTTGATTTTCTGGAGCAGAGCGGCGTCGGTTACGAGGTGGAAGAAACCGAGCGCGAAAACGTCTGGTTGACGTTTTTGACGTCAATAATTCCCTTTGTCATCATGTTTATCCTGTTCTTTTTCCTGCTCAATCAGGCGCAGGGCGGCGGCGGCAAGGTCATGAATTTCGGCAAAAGCCGCGCCCGGCTGTACACGGAAGACAAGAAAAAGGTGACGTTCGACGATGTCGCCGGCGCGGATGAGGAAAAACAGGAACTGGTCGAAATCGTGGAATTCCTGAAGGACCCGCGCAAATTCGCCGCTGTCGGCGCCCGCATTCCGAAAGGCGTGCTGCTCAACGGACCGCCGGGAACGGGAAAAACGCTGCTCGCCCGTGCGGTCGCCGGGGAGGCGGGTGTTCCGTTTTTCAGCATCAGCGGTTCGGATTTCGTGGAAATGTTCGTCGGCGTCGGCGCGTCGCGGGTGCGCGACTTATTCGAGAACGCCAAGAAAAACGCGCCCTGTATTATTTTCATCGACGAGATCGACGCGGTCGGCCGCCAGCGCGGTGCCGGGCTCGGCGGCGGACACGACGAGCGTGAGCAGACGTTAAACCAGCTTCTAGTCGAAATGGACGGTTTCGGCGTAAATGAGGGGATTATCGTCATTGCGGCGACGAACCGTCCCGACATCCTCGATCCGGCGCTGCTTCGGCCCGGTCGGTTCGACCGGCAGATCACGGTCGATCGTCCCGACGTCAAGGGGCGCGAAGCGGTCTTGCGTGTCCATTCGCGCAACAAGCCGCTGGCCAAGGACGTCGACCTCGCTTCGATCGCTCGCTATACGACCGGCTTCACGGGAGCCGACCTGGAAAACTTGCTGAACGAGGCTGCTTTGATCGCCGCACGGCGAAACAAGCGGGAAATCTCGATGGCCGAGATCGACGAGGCGTTCGACCGCGTGCTGATCGGCACGCAAAAGAAGAGCCGGATTATCAGCCCGCGCGAAAAGCGGATGATCGCCTATCATGAAGCCGGGCATACCGTCATCGGTTACTACGTCAACGATGCGGACATGGTGCATAAGGTGACGATCGTGCCGCGCGGCCGCGCAGGCGGCTACGCGATGATCCTGCCCAAAGAGGGCGAAGACCGGTTGATGCAGACGAAAAGCGAGCTGCTCGACAAAATCACCGGCCTTCTCGGAGGGCGCGCGTCTGAAGAGCTGTTCATCGGCGAGATCGGGACCGGCGCCTATGACGATTTCCGCAAGGCGACGTCGATCGTCCGCGCCATGATCGTCGAATACGGTATGAGCGAAAAGCTCGGGCCGATGCAGTTCGGCCACAATCCCGGTCAGGTGTTTCTCGGCCGCGACATCGGGCATGAACAGAACTACAGCGACGCGATCGCCTATGAGATCGATCTGGAGATGCAGAGCATTATACGTTCCTGTTATGACCGGGCCAAGTCGATCCTGACCGAACACGCCGACAAAGTGCACTTGATCGCCAATACGTTGCTGGAGCGGGAGACGCTGGACAAGGAACAAATCCAGCAGTTGATGGAGAAGGGGCGTTTGGACGACGAACCGCCGCCTGCCGCCGACGAGCGGGCGGAAAACAAGGACGACCGGAAGGTGGAGGTGCGGGTGAACGCACATCACGACCGCAACCGGTTTTCGTCCGACGGGCGCGCGGGTTCGCTTTTCCCCAGAGCGGTGCAGGATAGCGCGAAGCGTGGGAATCCGCTGTCTTTGCCGGACGGGCAGGGCGCGTCGGACCAAAAGGAAAAGGACGAATAATCCTCGGCTCGCTGCCGCGACGTGAATCATCCGGCCCGTGCGCGCATTCGCCGTCCGTGATTTCCGTTTGCGCTTCAGGCGGTGGTTTCCGTTTGTCTTGCGGCCCGGGCGTTTCGTTTCTTTTCCCGTTTTGCGATGGAGGGCGGCGGGCGCGTTGACATCGGCTTTTCCATCGTGTAAAGTTGAAAGTACCTTATCTTCGTTTCGAAGTTTGTGATTTCATTCACTTGCTCGAATCGGGGGGGATCACCGATGGAAGCGCTCGCCCTGGAATACAAGGCAGAACAGCAGCAGGAACTGAAAGAGCGTATCGCCCGCTTGAAGAAAGAGCGGAACGCCATCATTCTTGCACATTACTACCAGAGAGATGAGATTCAGGAAATCGCCGATTTCCGCGGCGATTCGTTCCTGCTTGCGCAGAAGGCCGCCGAGACCGACGCGGACGTCATCGTGTTTTGCGGCGTGCATTTCATGGGGGAAAGCGCGAAAATTCTCGCTCCGGACAAACGCGTGATCATCCCCGACGAGCGCGCCGGTTGCCCGATGGCGGACATGGTCGACGTCGACGGCCTACGCGAGTTGAAGCGGAAACATCCGAACGCCAAAGTCGTCACGTATATCAATTCCTCGGCGGAGATCAAGGCGGAATCCGACATTTGCTGCACGTCGTCGAACGCGGTGAAAGTCGTTCAGTCGGTCGACTCAGACGAAGTCATCTGGGTGCCTGACAAAAATTTAGGCCACTATGTGTCTCAATTCACAAACAAAAAAATGATCATCTGGGAAGGCTACTGCAACACGCACGACCTGCTGACGGTCAAGGACGTCATGGAGATGAAGAAGCGGTATCCGAACGCGCAGTTCGTCGCGCACCCAGAATGTCGGCCCGACGTCGTGAAGCTGGCCGATTTCGTTGGCAGCACGACCGCTATTATCCGGTATTGCCGCGAATCGCCGTGCGAGGAATTCATCGTAGGCACGGAGGACGGAACCGGTTACCAGCTGCGCAAGGACAGCCCGCATAAAAAGTTTTATTTCGCCACAAAGTTTCTCGTTTGCCCGAACATGAAAGTCAATACGCTCAAAAAAGTGGCGCGTTGTTTGGAAACCATGAAACCCGAAATTTATGTTCCGCCGCATATCGCAGAAAAAGCCCGCCTTTCGTTGGAACGGATGTTGCAGGTGAAATGACGAATGACGCCGCGTTATTTGGTCGATTTTTCGACAGGCCGGATCGATGTCGCCGAGACCGACGTTGTCGTCGTCGGCAGCGGCATCGCCGGTCTGTTCACGGCGTTGAAGGCCGCCGAGAAGCTCCGCGTCCTGCTCGTGTCGAAGACGGCGTTGCTCGAATCGAACACGCGCTACGCGCAGGGCGGTATCGCCGCCGTATTCAGCGACGACGATTCGCCGGAATATCACCGCCAAGATACGCTGGCCGCCGGCGCCGGCCTCTGTTCGTCCGCTGCGGTGGACGTACTCGTGCATGAAGGGCCTGAATGCGTCCGGGAGCTGATCGCGCTCGGCACGCGTTTTGACGAGGAAGAAAACGGAACATACGCGCTGACGCGGGAAGGCGCGCACAGCCAGCGGCGTATTCTCCACGCGCGCGGCGACGCCACAGGCTATGAAATTGTGCGCGCTCTGTCCGAGCGCGTGCGCGAAACCGCGGGCATTGAAGTCTGGGAACATCATTTCGCGATCGACGTTGTCACACGGCGCGGCGAATGCCTCGGCGTACTCGTACAGCGTCCGGACGGCGGGCGCGTATTCGTCCGCGCGCGGGCCACGGTTCTTTGTACGGGCGGCGCCGGGCAGCTCTACCGGTATACGACCAATCCCGACATCGCCACGGGCGACGGCGTCGCGATGGCCTATCGCGCCGGCGCCCTCGTGCGCGATCTGGAATTCGTCCAGTTTCATCCGACCGTCCTGACGTATCCCGGTGCGCCGCGTTTTCTTCTTTCTGAAGCGCTGCGCGGCGAAGGTGCCGTTTTGCGCAACATTCACGGCGAACGGTTCATGCCGCGCCATCATCCGCAGGCGGAACTGGCGCCGCGCGACGTCGTCGCCCGCGCGATCGTAAAAGAAATGGAGCAGACGAACGCTACCTTCGTCTATCTGGACATCACGCACGAAGATGCGGAGAAGATCAAACAGCGATTCCCCAATATTTATAATTTTTGCTTGCAATATGGACTCGATCTGACCAGCGACTGGATTCCCGTTGCTCCGGCAGCGCATTATATGATGGGGGGCGTCCGGACCGATCTCGACGGCCAGACGTCCGTACCGCGTCTGTATGCCTGCGGCGAGGTGAGCTCGACCGGCGTACACGGCGCCAACCGGCTTGCCAGCAATTCGCTATCCGAAGCCGTCGTGTTTGGCCGTCGCATTGTCCGCAGCATCGAGACGTGTCCGCCGTTATCCGGTGAACCGGTACGGATCGAAGCCGACTTCGGCCGCAGCGAGCCGCTCCGGCAGCAGGCAGTTGAAAAACGGCTCCGGCTGCAAAAAACGATGTTGCGCCACGTCGGCTTGAAGCGGAACGCGGAAGGGTTGGAGAAAGCCGGACACGAGCTGATGCGCCACATGAACGTTTTTTATTGCCGGCTTGCCGATCGCGAGGAGTTCGAATTCGCGAACCTGTTGACCTGCGCCTTGCTGGCGACGCGTGCCGCTAAGCTTCGGACGGAAAGCCGCGGGGCGCATTTTCGTGAAGATTATCCGGAGCGCGACGACGCCTGCTGGAGGAAACATCTCTTGTTTCATCGCGACGACGGCGTGTTGGAGGAGGACGCGGCAGATGTTTGAAGTCAACGGCGTAAACGGAGGATCGCTGCGGGAATCCATCCGCAGATGGCTGGATGAAGATGTCGGAACCGGTGATGTGACGACGATGACGACCGTCCCGGCCAACCATGAATCCGACGCGGTCATTCACGCGAAGCAGCCCGGCGTCGTCGCCGGCTTGCCGGTTGCCAAGGCGGTGTTCGCCGAAGTCGATCCCGGCCTGGTGTTCGTCCCGCTCGTGCCGGAAGGCGGTCGGATCGAGCGCGGAACCGTTTTGGCGACGGTGACGGGCAATACGCGCGCCATTTTGATCGCGGAACGGCTGGTACTCAATCTGCTGCAGAGACTTTCCGGAGTTGCCACGACGACAAGGGCGTTCGTCGACGCGGTGGAAGGTTTGCCTGTCCGAATCTCCGATACCCGGAAAACGACGCCGGGACTGCGCGTTCTGGAAAAATACGCTGTACGCGTCGGCGGCGGCCACAGTCACCGGTTCGGCCTATACGACGCCGTACTGATCAAAGACAATCACATCAAAGCTGCCGGAGGCGTGGCGCGGGCGATCGGAGCCGCCAAGGCGCAGCTGTCGCACACGATGAAAATCGAGGTCGAAGTCGAAACGCTCGAGCAATTAGACGAGGCGCTGGAGGCGGGGGCGGACATTTTTCTATTGGACAACATGCCGATCGACGTCATGCGCGAGGCGGTGCGCCGCATCCGCTCCGTTCTTCCGCACGCCGTCGTCGAGGCATCGGGCTCGGTCACGCTGGACAACGTACGGGAAATCGCCGAGACCGGCGTCGACGTCATCTCGATCGGCCGCATCACGCACTCCGCGCCGGCGCTCGACATCAGTCTTGACCTTTCGGGCCGCAAGGAGGCCGTAAAATGATTCTCGCCATCGACGTCGGCAACACGAACATCGTGCTCGGGCTTTACCGCGGGCGCGAGCTTCTTCGTCACTGGCGACTCGGCACGAACAGGCAGGCGACCGCGGACGAATACGGTATTTTGATTCATCAGTTGTTCCGCCATGCCGGATTTGAAGCGGACCGGGTGGAAGGCGTCGTCGTCTCTTCGGTTGTTCCGCCGCTGATGATGGTGATCGAGGAGCTGTGCAGGACGTATTTAAAACAAGTTCCGCTCGTGGTCGGACCCGGCGTACGGACCGGTCTGAACATCAAATACGAAAATCCGCGGGAAGTCGGAGCCGACCGCATCTGCAACGCAGTGGCCGCCATCGAGCTGTACGGTCCGCCGGTCATCGTCGTCGATTTCGGGACGGCTACGACGTTCGACTTCATCGACGAGACGGGCTGTTATCTCGGCGGTGCAATCGCGCCCGGCATCGGCATTTCGACGGAAGCTTTGTATCGCCATGCCGCGAAATTGCCGCGCATCGAATTGGCTAAACCGAAAAGCACGGTCGGACGAAATTCCGTCGCTGCAATGCAGGCCGGCATCATCTTCGGTTTCGCCTCCCAGGTCGACGGCATCGTCGAGCGGATGCGTCGAGAATTCCAGATCGACGCCAAGGTCATCGCGACTGGCGGGCTGGCCGGCTTGATCGCCGACGAATCAAGCGTGATTCAGGACGTCAATCCGTTTTTAACGCTGGAAGGACTGCGGATCATTTATGAAAAAAACAGATAACGATTATATGGTGCGGGCCATCACGTCGGACGGCTGCATTCGCGCGTTTGCGGCGAAGACGACGAACACAATCGAACAGCTGCGGCTTGCCCACGGCTTGGCGCCGCTGGCGACGGCAGTGCTCGGACGGGCGGCAACTGCGGTCGTTATGATGGCCTACATGCTGAAAGACGGCGGCAAAGTCGCGGTGCAAATCCGCGGCGACGGCCCGGTCGGTGCGGTCGTCGCGGAAGCCGACGCTGACGGCTCGGTGCGCGGTTTCGTCGATCACCCCGATGTCGAGTTACCGCCGAATGCGGCAGGCAAACCCGACGTCGCCGGCGCCGTCGGCAAGTCGGGGTTTTTGCACGTCATCAAGGACATCGGATTGAAAGAACCGTATCGCGGCAGCGTTCCGATCGTGTCGGGAGAACTGGGCGAGGATTTCGCTTACTATTTCGCAAAATCGGAACAAGTTCCGTCGGCCGTGGCGCTCGGCGTTACGACTGCTGCCGACGGACGCGTTCTTGCAGCGGGCGGCTGGATCGTTCAGCTGATGGCCGGCGTGCCGGAAGAGAAGGTCGAGGAAATCGAGCAGAAATTGCGCGCTTTGCCGCCGGTCAATTCTTTGTTTGCGGATGGCGGGACACCTGAACGACTGCTGTCGGAGATTTTGGGCGATGTACGCTTTTTGGATCGGCAGGAGGTGCGGTTTGCCTGCCGTTGTTCCCGCGAGCGGGTGGAAGAAACGCTTACCGGATTCGGGAGCGACGAGATCGGCAGGATCCTAGAGGAAGACGGGCGTGCGGAACTCGTCTGTCATTATTGCGGGCAAATCTATCGTTTTGATCGGTATGAACTTGAAAGCCTTTTGCAACGTCTGAAAAATTAGCGGAAACGATCGGGCGGGGAGCTTAGACGGATGCGGAAGTGCGGATCGTGGTGGTTGCTGGCGGGACTTGCGTTTTTATTTTTGTCGGCTTGGGCGCTCGCACAATGGGGAATGTCGCCGGGATTTCAGAGCGGCCCGGGGCCGTCGGCAACGCCGTCGCCTTCTCCTGCGGACAAGCACGCGGTGGCGGAAGTCGGCGGCAAATCGATTACCGAATCAGACTTGAAATCCTATTTGCTAAAACGTTATGCGCGCGAGGCTCTTCAGGTGCTGATTGACCGCGAGACGGTTCGGCTGGAAGCCGAGCAGCTCGGACTGTCGGTTAGCCGTGAGGAGCTTGAAGCCGAATTGCGCGACATGCAGGAAGGTTATGAAAGTGAAGAACAGTTTTATCGCACGATGCTCGAACAGCTCGGGATGACGCGGGAGGAGCTTGAGGAAGACGTCAAATACCGATTGTTGCTTGAGAAGATCGCTATATTTTCCATTCAAGTTTCCCAGAGCGAAATCGACGCCTACATACGCGACCACCCCGAACAATTTCGTGAATATACGCGGTTTCATTTGTTGAAAATCGCCGTCAGAACGAAAGAACAGGCCGACGTCGTGCTGGACGAACTTCGCGAAGGGGCCGATTTCGAACAGGTCGCTCGTGAACGATCAATGGACGAAACCAGTGCTCTTGCCGGCGGCGATATCGGTTGGATCGACGAACACGATCCGTTTACGGATCCGGCCATTCTCGAAACCGCGAAGCGATTGGCCGTCGGCCAGACGAGCGGCGCAGTCGCCGTCGAGGGCGGCTACGTCATTCTAAAACTGAAAGACAAACAGGTCGTCAACCGAATGACGCCGGAAGAAAAGCATCGCAAGGCGCGGAAGGAAGTGGCGCTGCAGAAGGCGCCGCCGCTTTCGGAAGTGCTCGCCTCGTTGCGGGAAAAACACCGCGCGAGAATCGTCGATCCGGCGTATCTGGAAGGCGACGGAGGGACCGCCCGACAATTTTGAGCGGTTGCGCTGCAGCGGCCGCCATGATATAATCGTCTGACGTGTGAGGTGAGACTGATGAAGCAGGGCATTCATCCGAAGTTTTACGTGACCACCGTCACGTGCGCATGCGGCAATACGTTCGAGACGGGATCCGTCAAGCAGAACATCCGCGTCGAAATTTGCTCGAACTGCCATCCGCTTTTCACCGGCAAACAGAAATTTGTCGACACAGGAGGCCGTGTCGACCGGTTCAGACGTAAGTACGGCATGTAACGAGGCGGAAAGGAATGAACCATCCCTTCTCGGGTCACCCTATTCGAAAGACGCGAGGAGGGATGTTTCGTGGGTACGTTTTTCCTTCGCGGGCTGGGATTGCGCAAGCTGCCGATGGTCGCTTCGGTCTTGGCGCTGGCGGTGATTCTTGTGGTCGGCTGCGGTGCAGACCGCGCTCGGACGCACGGCAGCTCGAACGAAGGTTCCTACGGGCGTGATGGCTACCTGGGAATGCAAAACTCAATGCCGAATCTGCCCACTCAACCTTTTTACGACCGTTATGCGCGCGATGCCGACCTGATGGCGTCCGTGTTGAGCCGACTGCCTTATGTCCGCTCTTCGACGGTGTGGATTGAAGGGAGTATCGTCCGCGTCCGTCTCAGAACACAGCCTTTGTCTGCGGAGCAGACCGAGCGGCTTCGAAGCGATGTCGAACGCCTGTTGAAGGAACAAGTTCCCCGATATCGTTATTTAGTGGAAATCGGTCAAAATTGACGATGGCGGGTTGACACACAGCTTTCCGCCGTGGTATAGTATTAAACGCCGTCGCCGCGCGGGGGCGCGGGGCGGAGGGGACTGGCTCTTTGAAAACTGCAACGCGAACCGGGTGTGGGGCGATTCCGAGGAGAGTCGCTTGCGACCGGCGCTTTTGAAGAGACGGACAACTGCATGGAGAGTTTGATCCTGGCTCAGGACGAACGCTGGCGGCGTGCCTAATACATGCAAGT